>NZ_JASJVS010000006.1:0-120744 GCF_035019605.1 Undibacterium sp. 5I2
AAGCACGAACGCCGCTGGGTTCCTGCCAAAAGCGCGCAGGAATGACGTGGCCACCAGTTAGGGTAATGACACCGACTCAATACCCTTTTGCGACAGCCTCTGAAGGCCGGGGTTTCAAACCCTAGTCAGATTTTTGATCAACCTAAGCTTTCTGCTCTTGGTGGCATTTCGCTGAAAGGCTAAGCATCAATACTGCTGGCAGTAATCAGCCGCCCCGAGACCTGACTGTCAGCAACTTTTCAGTTTAGTTTTGTCTAGTTAGCGCTAGACTAGCGGCGCTGCAACAATAATGAAAAACACCGCCTAAGCGGTGTCGCGATAATTTGTTGCGGGCGAGCAGAAATGCAGTGCCGGGGTGGTAGCGGACTCGGCTCAATCGCGCCGTAGCTGGACGATCAAATCTTCGATCAAATAACGCTGATGCGCCGGCAGGGCTTGGATTTTTTGCGCCAGAATGATCATTTCAGGGGTAGGTGGCAAGAGTTCGATTTTCTTGCTTTCATCTAAAGCAGAAGGTGGTGGGCCATAGTGTAGCCAGTGCTCTTCTACCCCTAGCCAGATGGCGATGGTGTGCAATTTGTCACTGCGCGGAATCGCCCTACCGGTCAGCCATTTGTGCGCGGTCTGGGGGGAAATCGATTCGCCTTTGTAGCGTAAATTAAAACGCAAAGCGAGTTCGGTCGCGCCTCGGACTGGCTCTGGACTGCGTCGCAAAGCCACCTCGAGACGCTTGGAAAACAGTGCTCTTTTTTCATGGGTAGACATAGGCCTATTTTGCGGCAGCCGTGCGAATTGTTGTCAACTTTCAACGACATTATTAACGCTAACTGGCAATAAACAAGAGAATCACCAGGAGAGGGGTGGATTTCGCCTGCTCGAAGTCAAAAGATTCGTGTAAAGTACGCGGTGGCAGCCCTTATCTGCGGCTGAGTAGGCGCTGGATGCCTCTTTTTTTTGTTTACTTTTCTCGTTTTTATGGCACGCCTGACACTACATTTTCCGGAAGACCAGTTTTATTACACGACCCAATTAACCGTGCGGGTAACCGATATCAACGGTGCTAATCACCTCGGCAACGACTCGATGATTTCCATGATTTCTGAAGCGCGCGCGCGCTTTCTGTATGACTTCGGCATACGCGAAACTGGTCTCGATGGCATCGGCATCATCGTCACCGATCTGGCCACGACATATAAGGCAGAAGCCCACGCGCGTGACCAGTTACAGTTTGAAGTGGGCGTGATGGATTTCAACCGCTACGGCGGCGACATCACGTTTCGCATCACGCGACCGGCCGATGGTGCCCTGATTGCGATGGCAAAATCTGGCTTTGTGTTTTTTAATTATGCTAAAGCGGCAGTGATGGCCATGCCGCCCATATTCAGTGACAAATTTTCCCGCGTCAATCACATCGACTGATCGCGCTACGCTACTTCTCTCAGAAAGTTCACTCATGCTGTTACTTGCCAATATTGTGGTCGCCTTGCTGGCGATCTTGCACGTCTATATTCTGATCTTGGAAATGTTCCTGTGGGAAAAGCCGGCCGGTTTGCGCGCATTCCGTCAAACGCCGGCGTCCGCGGCAGCGAGCAAGGTCTTGGCTGCCAATCAGGGTTTGTATAATGGTTTTCTGGCAGCCGGCTTGGTCTGGAGCTTGCTGGCACAATCAGGCGGGCAAGACATCAAGGTATTTTTTCTTGGCTGCGTGTTGGTGGCCGGTTTGTATGGCGCGGCCACAGTTGGACGTAAAATTCTTTTCGTTCAAGCCATCCCGGCGCTGACCGGTCTGGCCTTGTTGCTGGCAGCCTGAAGCCTCACAAGTAGAGCATGCGTGCACGTTCGTCATCAGACGGTTCGAGCTCGCGTGCTTCGTAAAATGCAAAGATGGCTTCGATGATGTTGACCGGCTCATCGATCAGTTGTACCAGATCGAGGTCGGCGGCGGCGATCATGCCATTGCCGACCATCTGGTCTTTCAACCATTCCAAGTAGCCGCCCCAGAACGTGGTACCAACCAAGATCACTGGAATGCGGCGAGTTTTACCGGTTTGTATCAAGGTCAGCACTTCGCTGAACTCATCCATGGTACCGAAACCGCCGGGAAAGACCACATAGGCGTCGGCGTATTTGACGAAGGCGACTTTACGAGCAAAGAAATGGCGAAATGTCAGGCTGATGTTTTGCCATGGGTTGCTGCGCTGTTCATGCGGCAATTCGATATTGAGCCCGACCGAGGGCGAGGGACCGTCGAAAGCGCCCTTGTTGGCCGCTTCCATAATGCCAGGACCGCCGCCGGAAATGACGGCAAAGCCTTCATCCGAAAGCCGACGCGCCAGCTCGACACAGCTTTGATAATAGCCGCTCTCAGGCGAGATGCGGGCCGAGCCGAAGATGCTCACCGCTGGACGGATGTTAGAAAGCCGTTCGGCGGAGTCGATAAATTCTGCCATAATCGTGAACATATGCCACGATTCGCGCGCCTTTAAGGCCGTCGCCTTATCTTTATCGATAATTTGGCGCAACCTTGTCACACTTTTTCTGTTTTCACTCATATGCAAAATACCTTGTTGTTAGTCGATGGCTCGAGCTATCTGTACCGCGCCTTTCATGCCATGCCTGACCTGCGCAATCCGCAGGGCGAGCCGACCGGTGCCATTTACGGCATGATCAATATGTTGCGGCGTCTGCGCAGCGATTATCCGGCAGCATACATGGCTTGTGTATTTGATGCAAAAGGGAAGACTTTCCGTGATGACCTGTACCCAGAGTACAAGGCGCAACGCGCACCTATGCCGGACGATTTACGTTTGCAAATAGAACCGATTCATGCCGCCGTCACGGCCATGGGTTGGCCGATCCTGATGGTCGAAGGGGTGGAGGCCGATGATGTGATCGGCACCCTGTGTGTGGCTGCCAGTGAACTCGGCATGAAAACGGTGGTATCGACCGGGGATAAGGATTTGGCTCAGTTGGTCAATGCGAATGTCACGCTGATTAATACCATGAGCAATGAAACGCTCGATGAAGCCGCCGTATTGAGCAAATTCGGCGTGCCGCCGAATCGCATCATCGATTACCTCAGCCTGATCGGCGACACCGTCGATAATGTCCCGGGGGTGAGCAAGTGCGGCCCGAAAACGGCCGTCAAGTGGCTGGCCGAGTATGACAGCCTCGAGGGTGTGATCGCCCATGCCAGTGCCATCAAGGGCGTGGTCGGCGACCATCTGCGCGCCGCGCTCGAGTGGTTGCCGCAAGCACGTGCGCTCATCACCGTAAAGACCGATTGCGACCTCAGCGCCCACTATGCCTCAATTCCAGCCAGCCTGACGGCGCAGCCGGAAAGTAAGGAAGCCATGCTGGCTTTTTTCAGCCGCTATGGTTTCAAATCGTGGTTACGTGAATTGAGTGGTGACGCCACGGCCGGTGCCACTCCGCTCAATCCGGCGGCGGCCGGTAATACACCGGTACAGGCCGGCTTGTTTGCCGAAGCGGCTGCCGGTGCGACGCTGCCGACAGCAATAAAAAATTATGAAACTATTTTGACCGAGGCGGCGCTCGATGCCTGGATCGTGCGCATTCGTGCCGCCAAGCTGACGGCCGTCGATACCGAAACCACTTCGCTCGAACCGATGACGGCACAATTGGTCGGCATTTCACTTTGCTGCGAGGTCGGTCACGCGGCCTACATCCCGGTAGCGCACCAGTATGCCGATGCGCCGACGCAGTTGTCGCGCGCGCTGGTATTGGAAAAACTCCGGCCTTGGCTGGAAGATGCCGGCGCCGCTAAGCTCGGTCAGAATCTCAAATACGATAGCCATATTTTTGCCAACCATGGCATCCTCTTGCGCGGTATCGCCCACGACACGCTGCTGCAATCCTATGTGTTCGAATCACATAAGGCGCATGATATGGATAGCCTGGCGCTGCGCCACCTCGGTAAGAAAACCATCAGCTTTGCCGAAGTCTGCGGCAAAGGGGCGGCACAAATTTGTTTCGACCAAGTCGAGATTGGCCGCGCCACTGAGTATGCGGCCGAAGATGCCGATATCACGCTGCAATTGCACCTGGCGATGTGGCCGGAAATCGAACCCGATCCGAAATTGCTGCGCGTATATCGCACGATAGAATTGCCGACTTCGGTGGTGTTACAAAAGATAGAACGCAATGGCGTACTGATTTCCAAAGAGCTGTTGGCGACGCAATCGAATGAGCTCGGCAAGCGTTTGCTCGAACTCGAACAACGCGCCTATGAGTTGGCGGAACAGCCTTTCAATCTGAATTCACCAAAACAATTGGGCGAAATTTTCTTTGGCAAGCTCGGTCTGCCGGTCGTGAAGAAAACCCCTTCAGGCGCGCCCTCGACCGATGAGGAAGTGCTGCAAAAGTTGGCCGAAGATTATCCGCTGCCGAAGGTGTTGTTGGAATACCGCGGGCTGGCCAAACTGAAGTCGACCTATACCGATAAATTGCCGAAGATGCTTAATCTTGCCACCGGCCGCGTGCATACCAATTACGCCCAAGCGGTGGCAGTGACCGGGCGCTTGGCTTCGAATGATCCGAATCTGCAAAATATCCCGGTGCGCAGCGCCGAAGGCCGGCGCATACGCGAAGCTTTCATCGCCGCCCCCGGCCATGTGCTGGTGTCGGCCGATTATTCACAGATAGAATTGCGCATCATGGCGCATATTTCGGGCGATGCCAGTTTGTTGGCCGCATTTGCCAATGGCGAGGATATTCATCGCGCCACGGCGGCAGAAATTTTCGGTGTGGCGCTGGCAGAAGTCAGCAGCGAGCAACGGCGCTATGCCAAGGTGATCAATTTTGGTCTGATTTACGGCATGAGCGCCTTCGGTTTGGCCGGCAACCTCGGTATAGAACGGGCCGCGGCACAAAGTTATATCGATAAGTATTTTCAACGCTACCCGGGCGTGGCGCAGTATATGGCCGATACGCGGGTCAAGGCCAAGGCGCACGGCTATGTGGAAACCGTGTTCGGACGGCGCTTGTGGCTGGCCGAAATCAATTCGGCCAATGGCCCGCGTCGTCAGGGTGCCGAACGCGCCGCCATCAATGCGCCTATGCAGGGTACGGCAGCCGATCTGATCAAGCTGGCGATGATTGCCGTGCAAGATTGGTTAGAGCGCGATGGTTTGCACAGTAAAATGATTATGCAGGTACACGATGAATTGGTGCTCGAGGTACCACAGGCGGAACTCGAACTGGTGCAACGCAAATTGCCGGAACTGATGGCAGGCGCGGCGAGCCTCGATGTGCCATTGTTGGCCGAAGTAGGGGTGGGAAATAATTGGGAAGAGGCGCACTGACGAGCGGGCGACGGTGGGCGGGCGGCGCTTCCATCGTTGCCGATCCGCC
Organism: Undibacterium sp. 5I2; assembly: GCF_035019605.1. Classification (NCBI taxonomy): domain Bacteria; kingdom Pseudomonadati; phylum Pseudomonadota; class Betaproteobacteria; order Burkholderiales; family Oxalobacteraceae; genus Undibacterium; species Undibacterium sp. 5I2. The sequence goes on from NZ_JASJVS010000006.1 coordinate 5,374, forward strand.
ACGCCATGCTGCGCTCAAGTCCATCTATGCAATTCAGTCGTCGGCAGCAAAATTGAGTTCGATGCCATTGCCCAGCGGGTCGCTGAAAAACACTTGCCATTGCGTCGCAAAGCCTGGGCTGGCGGCGATTTCAGCAGCGCGCCAAACGATGCCATCTTGGCTCAGACGCGCGCACATGGCGGCACGCTCGCTGCAATGAAATGCCGTATGGTCGAAGCTGCTTTTGAGAGCACTCTGACGGCTTTCGCCGGCGCGATTGGGCGACAAGTGCAGCACCGCTTGGTCGCCGGCGTAGAGCCAGTAACCGGCGTTGCTCAGTGGTGGCCGTGGACCATCTTGTAAGCCGACATAGCGCTGGTAAAACTGCGCCAGTTCGAGCAATTGCTGCGGTGTGCCGCGTAAGTTGTAGTGACTCAATGACAATGCTGGCATGGCAGGTTTCCTTGCGGTGGGGATATTATTTCGTGGTTTTTTGCTCGGCCCGGCTGATCGCTTGGTCGAGGATTTTTTTGCTCATATCGGTATCGCTGCTGTCGGCTTGTGTGTCACTGACAACAACTGGATGCACGAAGCCTTGGGTGTCATGCAGTTTGACTGCTCGACTGGTCGGGTTCTGCGCGCTGCAGGCGGTATCGGAAAACACTGTCTTGCCATCGATTTGACAGCGGCGCACGCCGGATTCAAGCGTCACCGGTGCTGCCATGCCGCCACCATCCGCGGTGGGTAAGCTGATTTTGAGGGTATCGGCGCCGCTGGCTTTTTTCAATTCATTGCCGATCACGCCGGCTGAATGGCCCCAGCGCGCCAAGCTGTCTTGGAACGGCAGATGACCGTAGCGTATCGTGTAGAGAAAAGTCATGCCACCACCGGCCAGCAGCATGAAAAATACTGAAACGAAGAATAAATTCAAACCGCGTTGACGCTGTAAATTCATGGGATTTCCGCATTATTAATTCGTCGAACAATGATCTCAGTGCGTCTTTGCAGATAGCCCGAGCCCTGATTTTTATCAAAATAGCGCGGTTTCGGCAGCATCACGGCCAAGCGCGCGGCTTGGGTCGAGCTCAGTGAGGCAGCATTGATACCGTAATAATGTTGTGAGGCGGCTTCCGCACCAAAAACCCCGACACCCCATTCCACCACATTGAGATAAATTTCCAAGATGCGCTGCTTACTCATGCACATTTCGAGCATGTAGGTGATGATCAATTCCTGCCCCTTGCGCAAGTAGCTGCGCTGACCGGATAAGAATAAATTTTTCGCCAACTGCTGCGTGATGGTTGAACCGCCGGAGACGACTTTACCTTTTTTCTGGTTTTTTTCATACGCTTTTTGTAAGGCTTCCCAATCCACGCCTTCATGATCGACAAAACTATCGTCTTCAGAAGCGATAACGGCATGCTTGAGGCGGTCGGAAATCCGCTTGTAAGGTACCCATTTATGCTGCAGCGTGGCGGCCGGATTTTTTTCCTGCAGGACGCTGAGCTGCTGGCGCATGAAGCTGGTGGAGGATGGATTGAAGTTGACCCACCAAGCGATCTGCACCAGAAAATATACTTGCAACAGCAGGACCAGCAGCAGGGGCACGCCGATCAGCCAAAACACACAGCGCCGCAAAAACTTCATGCGGCCACCGTGCGGTTCAATTCGGCCCGCATCTGCGCCAGTACCGCCGCCGTCTGCGGCCTTACTCCGCGCCACAACAAGAAGGCTTCGGCCGCTTGTTCGACCAGCATGCCCAAGCCATCGCGCGCCGGTACGCCACACTGGCTAGCAAAGCATAAAAAGGCGCTCGGTACGGCAGCGTACATCATGTCGTAAGCCAGTTCGGCACCGGCAAACAAGCTCGCGGCCAGCGTCGGCATGCTGCCGTTGAGACTGGCCGAGGTAGCGTTGATGATGAGGTCAAAGCGGCCCTCGAGATTATCGAGTTGGCGCGCTTCAAGCGCGCTGCCGGGAGAAAATTGCTGCGCCAATTGCAGTAGTTCTTGGGCGGTGGCCAGCCTGCGATTGGCGATCACCAACTGCGCCGGGCCTTGCGCCAACAGCGGCAGCAGCGCGCCGCGCGCGGCGCCACCAGCGCCGAGTAATAAGATACGTTTGCCGGTGATAACGATGCCTGCATTGGCGACGATATCGGTTACCAAACCGACCCCGTCGGTATTATCGCCGACCACGCCGGCTGGGCTGAAACTGAGGGTATTGACGGCGCCGGCGGCGGCGGCGCGCGCCGTCAGTTGATCGGCCAAGGCGCAGGCTTCGAGTTTAAACGGTACCGTAACATTGGCACCTTTGACGCCGCGCGCGCGTAATTGCGCGACGCTGGCGGCAAAACCATCGAGTGGTGCCTGTAGGGTCTGATAAGTCAAATCTTGCCCGGTTTGGCGCGCGAACGCAGCGTGGATCGCCGGTGATTTGCTGTGGCTGACAGGATGACCGATGACGACATATTGATCAATTGAAGGAGTGGATGCAGTGTTCACTTATTTCCTCCCCGCAGTTCGGTTTCGAGTTGCTGTTCGCGGGTAAATTTGAAACGTGTGATCACGACCCATAAGTCATCTTTATCGTTAGAGCGCATATTCTGCGGAAATTTGCCAAATGGTGCGGCATGCCGGACGATGCGCAGTGCCGCTTTGTCGAGGGCTGGGTTGCCGGAGGATTTTTCTACTCGCGGGCCGCCATCTTTTTCATAGATGCTGCCATCTTGGAAGATGGGGATATAAATGATCAGTTCGCCATACAATTTTTTACCGTCTTTTTGCGGAAAATGCACGGTGCCGAAATCTTCCACGCGCTTTTGTAATTCTTTGTAATACATGGCGTAACCGACTTTTTGCGTGCTCGGTGTAATGAATGTTTTGCGTGGCCGTTTGTTTTGATCTTCGATCGTTTGCGAGATTTCCGCCGCCATGCGTGCCAGCGCTTTACTGGTATCGCGATCGTCACTGCCTTGGCTAGGCGTGTGGCTGTCGTCGAGGCGGCGTTTTTCTTGTTGCGGCAGGCGGAAATTTTCGCGCCGCTGGGTTTGCGCGAGTAATTGCTGCTGTTGCTGTTCGAGTTCTTGGATACGACGGGTGGCCACGCGCACGTTATCACCATCTTCGCTGCGTTGCATGTCGGGTAGCGGTGATTTGCTACGCCCGCTGTCATGCGCCCCACCACCATCAAGGTCAGCTTGTGCCAGCGCCTCGGCCTTGAGCGGTTTTTTATCATGTTTGGCATTGACCAGAATGACTTCGAGGCCGGGATCGACGGCGCGGCTTTCGGCCGGTGGTGGCGCGACAAAATGTACCAACATGGCAGCGGCATGCAGTGCCACCGAAATGGCGACCGCAATACTCAATATCAAATGATCATGAATGAATTTGAAGCGCATGGTAGCTGTCTTTATCGTTTGCGTTACGCTGCACCAGCGTCAACACCAACTGCAAGCACGGGTGCAGCTTCGACGGCAGTGCTGAGCACAGCGTCAGCAGCAGCCGGCGCATCGGCAGCGGCTTCGGCGCTGAGCTCGGCTTCGGCCGTGCCATCGGCTTCTTCCTCTTCACCTAATTCGCTGACGGTCGCCAAGACTTCGAGCACGCGCGCTTCGACGCTCAGTTCGACCTCATCCCAACGTAAAATATCGAGACGCACTTGGGCCCCGCGTGCAGTCGGGGCCATGCCGGGCAAGCGGATGACCAGCGGAATATCGAGCAGGCGTAAGATTTCATCTTTCAAGACGACCGCTTCGACCTGTCGAACCTGCTCCTGGCCTAACCAACGCAAGCACCAGTAGCGCTCCATATTGTTTTGGAAATCGGCATAGGCGGCGTAGGCGGCATCAAAGCCCGATACGATGGCGAACAGATCGGCATCTTTGGGCTTGAAGGTGGCCACCAAGGGTGCGGTCACGCCGTGACGAACACAGGCGATGATTTGCCATTGGTTGACCAGATCGGTATAGCGGCGCAGCGGTGAGGTGCTCCAGGCATATTGGTCGACGCCCAAGCCTTGATGTGGTGCGGCATGCGTGACCATGCGCACTTGCATGCGCCCGGCCCAAGCACCCTGCCCGCGCCCACCGGCCACGCCTTGGGCGCGGTAGATGCCGGGAATGCCGTGCTCGTCCATCAACTTGCCCCAGGTGCTGTTGGCAAAGATCATCAATTCCGCGACCATTTTATCGAGCGGCGCGCCGCGTTTCCGGCGCACTATCGAGACGACGTCATCTTCAACATAGAAATTGAAGTCGACGCGATTGCTTTGTTCCGGTTTCATGCCGAAACTTTCGCGCTTGGCCATGCGGCCCTGTTCCAGCACCAGCGCCCATTGCCAGATGCGGGCGATTTCAGCTTTGTGCGGATACGCGCCCGTGCCGGCGGCGAGATTGTCTTCCGTCACCACGGTGTCGAGATCGTTGTGGCGTAAATTCGCCGCCATAGGCACGGCTTCGATGCGGGTTTCAGTCGAGATAACTGACCAGTCGGCGCTGTCGATGGTGGCATACAAAGACACCGCAGGACGGGTTTGACCAGCCCCGAGTGTGTAGGCATTGACCAATTCATCGGGCAGCATGGTAATTTTATCGCCCGGCATGTAGACGGTGGACATGCGTGCGCGCGCGATTTGGTCGATCGCATCGCCACGGGCAATGCCGAGCGCCGGCGCGGCAATATGTATCCCGATGCGTAACTTGCCATCGCCAAGTTCGACCACCGAAAAGGCGTCATCGATTTCGGTTGTGGTAACGTCGTCGATGGAAAATGCTGCTACGTCGGCAATCGGTAAATCGAGCGGCAGCGCCGGTACTTGGATGGCGGGGAATTGCAAACCTTTAGGGAAATTTTCATAATGAAATTTCGCCAGATGTAGTTGCAGCGGGCTGGCAAGGCCACCGCTGGCCAGCATCAAGCTTTGCGGTGACACTTGCAGCTCGTCGCAGGCTTGGGCAAACGCCTTGTATTCGATGCTGTTTTTATCGGGTTTGAACAACAGTGGCAATACTAAGGCACGCAGGGGTTCTGGCAAGCGATGCTGCTTGAGTTCTTCGACATAGCCGGCTTGCACCAACAATTGCTGTTTTTTCTTTTCTATGCCGGCCAAGGCCGCTTTGAGCGAGGCTTCCGGGGCGGCCTTGTAACGGCCGCGGCCTTTTTTATAAAAGTACACAGGTGCATGATGGAGCGCCAAGATCAGCCCGGCCGCTTCGACCGCTTGCGGGGCATGGCCAAAATATTCGCTGCCGAGCTCGGCGAAACCGAATTCTTCGCTGCCGGCCACTTCCCACAGGAATTCGAGGTCAATCTCGGCGGCGGCGGCACGCGCCTGCTCGATGAGGCTGACCGGGTCGGGTGTCGTAAACTGTAACAACACATCCTTGACCTTGATCTTGCTGCGTTTGCCGCTGGCAAGTTCGACTTGATAAGCTTCGCCAGCCTGAGACAATACGCTGCCGGCTTTGAAATCGCCGGATTCTTCAAAAAATAAATTCATGCCAGACTTCTTTATAAACGTCTACCTCTGCAAGTGCTTGCAAAGTTTCGGACTTCATGGAGGGTAGGAGTAGGCGCAAGCCCATATCCTGCAATTTTAAACGAGGGACGCGGCAAACCCCATCAATTTCGCTCAGGAATGCTTACGATCAACGACGCAGCGTGGTTTGTTCCACAAAAGCACGCTTTTCGTACACAGCAGCAGGTAATTGTGCCAAGGCTGGCAAAAACACTTCGGTCACTAACAGCACCCCAGCTTTACGCCAAAACAAGGAGCGCCGCGCCGGCAAGCTGGTGGCACTTATTTCGGGCAAGATCTGTCTGAGCCGCTGCATCAGCGGGTGGCGCGGGTGCAAGCGGGCGAAGGACAAGGGCCCGCGGATCACCAGCGGGTCGTGAAACAAGGTGGTTCCCAGCGATTGCTCACCGAGCGCGGCAAACAAGGGCCATTGCGCAGCCGTCGCCGTAAGCGGCACCACGGTGTGCCCATAGATGATGGCCTGTGCATCGCAACGCAAGATCACTTCGCGTTCATGGGTTTGGCAGGCGCGCGGCAGGCCGAGTAAGCCGGCTTCATCAGGCAAGCAGCGGGCTTGCTGTTGCGACAAGCGTTGCACGCGAAATTGTTGGCAGCGTGCTTGCAGCCTGGCCGTCAGTGAGCCACGGTCGCTGAGCCACTGCTGCAAGGGACCGCGACCGACCACCGCCGCCGCATGCTCGTGCCAGCGCGCCGCGCTGGTGCTGACGCGCTCAAGCATGCGGGGCATCACAAAATGCCAGCACCTCGGCGAAATGCTCGGTCATTTCGGCAATGCCATGGTCGCTGCCGGGGATGATCAGGTGGCGCGCGCCGGCATAGTGCTGCACCATGTCGCGCCAATCGAGTACTTCGTCACCGGTGGCCGCGATGAGAAAGTAACGCTGCGGCTCACTGATGTGGGCCACGCTGAGCGCGCGCAGTTGTTCCATATATTCGGCCTTGAATTCAAATACCTCGTCGCTGTGGTAGCTGGTAGAGACCCCGACATAGCTTTCCAGATCGCGCGGCGGTTGCACGGCCGGATTGACTAGCACGGCGCGGCAGCCATACTTTTCTGCCAACCAGGTAGCATAAAAACCACCGAGCGAAGAACCGATGATGCTGATTTCTTCACTGGCGAAGCCGGCCATCAGTGCTTCGGCTTGGGCGATCGCTTGCGCTGGCGAAGCCGATAGAGCCGGGCAACAGAATTGAGCGGCGCGTCCGTGCTCCGTCATCCAAGCTTGTAGCGCACGCGCTTTGAATGATTGCGGCGAGGAACGAAAGCCATGCAGATAGAGGATCATGCCGCCGCCCGCGCCGCCAGCGCATCGAGAATTTTTTGATGGATGCCGCCGAAACCGCCATTACTCATGACCAATATCGTGTCGCCGGCAGCAGCGGCGGCGACGATGGCAGCGACCAAGGCATCAAGTTGCTCGAACACGAATGCCGCTGCGCCCAAGGGGGCCAGCACGCTGGCTAAATCCCAACCGAGCACATCCTTGCCGCTGGCGGCACCGAAACCGAATACCAAGTCGGCATGGCTCAAACTGGCTGCCAAAGCTTGCTTCATGGTACCCAGTTTCATGGTATTGGAGCGCGGCTCCAGCACGGCGAGTATACGCCCACTGCCGACTTTTCTGCGCAAACCGGCCAGAGTGGTGGCAATCGCGGTCGGGTGATGAGCAAAATCATCGATGAGCGTGACACCGGCCACCGTCCCACGTACTTCCATGCGTCGCTTCACATTCACAAATTGCCCCAAGGCAGAGATGGCGAGCGCCGGTGCGACCCCGACATGGCGCGCCGCGGCGATGGCCGCCAAGGCATTCTGGCGATTGTGTTCGCCCTGCAACTGCCAACTGACTTGGCCTTGGCATTCGTCAGCCAAATAGACATCGAAATTTTCGCCGTCTTGCAACTGCGCATGCCAGCCATGCGTGACGCCAAAACGCTCTTGCTCACTCCAGCAGCCACGTTCAATGACACGTTCGAGTGCCGTTTCGCGCCCATTGAGCACGACTCGACCGATGCCTGGGATGGTGCGCAGTAAATGGTGAAACTGGGTTTCTATGGCATGTAAATCGGGGAAAATATCGGCATGATCATATTCGAGATTATTCAATATCGCGGTTTTGGCATGGTAGTGGACGAATTTACTGCGCTTATCGAAAAAAGCGGTGTCATATTCATCGGCTTCAATGACGAAAAAATCGGAACCGGCCGGCCCATGCAGGCGCGCCGAAATGCCGAAATTGAGCGGCACGCCGCCGATCAAAAAGCCCGGCGCATAACCGGCAAATTCGAGTATCCAGGCCAACATGGCGGAGGTGGTGGTTTTGCCATGGGTACCGGCGACTGCCAGCACCCATTTGTCGCGTAATATGTGCTCACCGATCCATTGCGGTCCGGATACATACGGCAGGCCGCGGTTGAGAATTTCTTCCATCAGCGGGTTACCGCGTGAAATCACATTGCCAATCACATACAGATCGGGGGCCAAAGAAATTTGCTCAGCGGAAAACCCCTGAATTAATTGTATGTCTTGCGCTGCGAGCTGGGTACTCATGGGCGGATAGACATTGGCATCGCAGCCAGTAACGGTATGGCCGGCTTCTTTTGCCAAAACGGCAAGTCCCCCCATGAAAGTACCGCAAATACCTAGTATGTGAATATGCATAGCCCTGATGTTCCGATGACCTGAAGAGTCACTGTTATATAGAAACCAGCAATTCTACCTGAGTGCTGCGCCATGTCACTAAGCAGATCTTGAGTTATGATGCCGGCATGATGATTCACACTCCCAACGAAGCCGAGGCGCTGCGCGCTGAAATCGCGATGCTGGCGGCGCGCATGATCGCCGAAGACGGCGCCGACTATGCCAGCGCCAAGCGCAAGGCGGCCAAACAATTGCTTGGCAATCAAAAGATCAAGGGCGATTACTTGCCCGATAATACGCAGATTGAGCAAGAGGTGCGCGAATACCAAAGCGTATTCTTTGGCGACACCCAAGCCCAGCGTTTGTTACACTTACGGAAGTTGGCCTTGCGTTTGATGGAACAGTTTGCCCGTTTCCAGCCGTATTTGGTCGGCGCCGTACTCAACGGCACGGCGGGCAATCACTCTGATATTTATTTGCATTTATATACTGACAATAATAAAGACGTCGCCATCGACTTGTTGAACAAAAATATAGATTTCGAGGTCTCGGAAACTTTTACCAAACGCAATGACAGCGTGGAAACGCTGAGTTTCATGTTTGAAAATGAAGGCGTGCATCTGGTGCTGCATGATCACGATGCCCTGCGCCAAGGAAAAACTCAGGAACGCGCCAATTTGACCGCACTGACTACGCTGCTCGCGGCAGCAGAGGAACATGATGATAAATAAACGCTGGATTGCTGTCACCACCTTGGTCGCCCTACTCGGCGGCGGACTAGGCATTTACGCCGGGAATATAGCGGCGCAAGCGGAAACGCCGCAAGCTACTGCGGTACGCCAATTGCTGGCGAAAAGCTTACCCGACAGTGAGGGTAAGCCGCACAGCCTGAGCCAATGGAACAAGCATTTTTTGGTGGTCAATTTTTGGGCTACCTGGTGCACGCCCTGCGTACAAGAAATGCCGGAACTGTCGGCCTTACAAAAAGAGTTGCAAGGCACCAATAGCCAAATCATCGGGCTGGGTATCGATAGTCCGAGCAATATCGCCGAATTTACTAAAAAACACCCGGTCAGCTACCCGGTTTATGTGGCTGGCATCGATGGCAGTGAACTCTCGCGAGCGCTGGGGAATCAAGCCGGCGGCTTACCGTTTACCGTACTGATCAATGGCACAGGTAAAGTGGTGAAGACCTATCTCGGACGCCTGAAGATGGCGGAATTACGCGCCGACATCACCAAATTTTCTGCGGAAAAAGCCAAGTAAGTGGATTTTCCTTGCCAATTTGCCCGCATTAACGGCAAAATGCGGCCATCTTCGTCAAATTAGAATCGACTATGGCAAGCAAACTGCTGCTGCTCAACGGCCCCAATCTGAATTTGCTCGGTCAGCGAGAGCCGGCCACCTACGGTGCCGTCACACTGGCCGATATCGAAGCAGCCGCACAGGCGCAAGCGGCGCAGGCCGGCGCCAACTTGGTTTGCTTCCAGAGCAATCATGAAGGTGCATTGATTGATCGCATCCATGCTGCACGCGAGCAGCAGATCGATGTCATCATCATCAATCCGGGTGGGCTCACCCATACCAGCGTAGCCTTGCGCGATGCCTTGGCCGGGGTGGCGATCCCCTTCATTGAGGTGCATATTTCCAATGTTCATGCCCGCGAAAGTTTCCGCCATCATTCTTTCCTGTCTGCAATTGCCAAGGGCGTGATTTGCGGCTTCGGCAGCGATGGCTACCGCATGGCACTGGATTTTTCCTTAAAAAACCTCTAAATTCGGCTATCATCTGCCAATTCCGTATAATCATCATTTATTTTGATGTATAATCCAAGTTTGGGCGGCATTGCAAGAATGGTGAATTCGTTCTATATTGCGCGCTTCCTATCACTCAGTACTACTTTTTTTAAGGGGATTCCACATGGATTTAAGAAAACTCAAGACCCTGATCGATCTCGTTGCAGAATCGGATATCGCCGAACTTGAAGTAACCGAAGGTGAAGGTAAAGTTCGCATCGTTAAATCTTCCACATTACCCCAGAATCAAGTCGTCATGATGCAGCAACAGCCTCATGCGCAAGCCGCACCAGCCCCCGCCGCCGTACCGGCCGCCGTGGTTCCGGCTGTTCCTGAAGGCCATATTGTCAAGTCACCTATGGTCGGCACCTTCTACCGTTCCGCTTCACCAGGCTCCCCTCCGTTTGCCGAAATCGGCAAACACATTGCCAAGGGCGACACCCTTTGCATCATTGAAGCAATGAAATTATTGAATGAAATCGAAAGCGATTTCGATGGCGCGATCAAGCAAATCTTGGTTGAAAACGGTCAGCCTGTTGAATACGGCCAACCATTGTTCATCATTGGCTAATCCAGGCTAGCGTGCTTAACATCTGAGCACCAAGAGCTGCAACTATTGCCACAGCAAAGTCCAATCATGTTTGAAAAAATTCTTATCGCCAATCGTGGTGAAATCGCGCTGCGTATCCAGCGCGCTTGCCGCGAAATGGGTATCAAAACCGTGGTCGTGCATTCCGAAGCGGACCGCGAAGCCAAGTACGTCAAACTCGCCGATGAATCGGTGTGTATTGGCCCTGCACCATCGAACCTCAGCTATCTGAGTATGCCCGCCATTATCAGCGCCGCTGAAGTCACCGATGCGCAGGCGATTCATCCTGGCTATGGTTTCTTGTCGGAAAACGCTGACTTCGCCGAACGCGTCGAACAATCGGGCTTTGTGTTCATCGGCCCGCGCGCCGAATCGATACGCTTGATGGGCGATAAAGTATCGGCCAAGCATGCAATGATCGCCGCCGGCGTACCTTGCGTACCCGGCTCCGAAGGCGCTTTGCCCGATGATCCGAAAGTGATCGTGCAAACCGCCCGCAAAGTTGGCTATCCAGTCATCATCAAAGCCGCCGGTGGCGGTGGTGGGCGCGGCATGCGCGTGGTACATACCGAAGCCGCCTTGATCAATGCCGTTGCCATGACCAAGGCCGAAGCCGGCGCCGCTTTCGGCAATCCGGAAGTGTATATGGAAAAGTTTCTGGAAAATCCGCGTCATGTGGAAATTCAGATTCTGGCCGATCAGCATGGCAATGCCATCTGGCTCGGTGAGCGCGATTGCTCGATGCAAAGACGGCACCAAAAAGTCATCGAAGAAGCACCGGCACCGGGCATCCCACGCAAATTGATCGAAAAAGTTGGCGACCGCTGTGCCGCGGCCTGTCGGAAAATCGGCTACCGTGGTGCCGGCACCTTTGAGTTTTTGTATGAAGGCGGCGAATTCTATTTCATCGAGATGAATACGCGGGTTCAGGTTGAACATCCGGTCACGGAAATGATCACCGGCGTTGATATCGTGCAAGAACAAATTCGCATCGCTTTCAATGAGAAATTGCGCTTCAAGCAAAGTGACATCACGATTCGTGGTCACTCGATAGAATGCCGCATCAATGCGGAAGATCCGTTCAAGTTCACGCCTTCGCCAGGTCGCATCACCTCGTGGCATACGCCGGGCGGCCCTGGTATTCGCGTCGATTCGCATGCCTATGCCGGTTACTACGTGCCGCCGAATTATGATTCCATGATAGGCAAAGTGATTTCCTACGGCGAAACGCGGGATCAGGCGATTCGTCGCATGCAGATCGCGCTGTCGGAAATGGTGGTCGAAGGCATACAAACCAATATCCCTTTGCATCGCGAATTGATGATCGATGCCCGCTTTATCGAAGGCGGTACGAATATTCATTACCTCGAGCATAAGCTGGCCGATATGCCGGATCTGGCCAAAAAAACCAAGTAATTAAATAAATAATTAATTAATACATCGACAACAAGGCCCGGGCGCAGTATGACGCACTCGGGCCGGCACGAAAGAAGCAAATTATGGCCTGGATAGAAATTGTCATCGAAGTTGCCCGTTCCCATGCGGAAAGTCTGTCGGATGCCCTGATGGACGCCGGTGCCTTGTCGGTGTCGGTGGAAGATGCGGACGAAGGTACGGAAGATGAAAAGCCCTTGTTCGGTGAACCGGGCATGGAACCCGAAGAAGCCGCCTGGGATCGCAGCCGCGTGGTAGCACTGGCCGATGTCGACAGCGATGCCGCCGCCCTGCTGGCCAGCGCCGCAGCGGCCATCGGTTTGGCACCGGCTCCGGCTTTCTTGACACGCGCCGTGGCAGAGCAAGACTGGGTACGTTTGACGCAATCACAATTTGCGCCCATCCATATCGGCAAAAATATTTGGGTAGTACCGAGCTGGCATGATGCGCCGGAACCGAGCGCATTGATACTCGAACTCGATCCGGGCTTGGCCTTTGGCACCGGCAGTCACCCGACTACCAAATTGTGCATGGAATGGTTGGAAGCGCATGCGCCGAAAAATCTGACGGTACTCGACTACGGTTGTGGTTCCGGTATTCTCGCCATGGTGGCCGACAAACTCGGTGCCGCTAAGGTGTATGGCGTGGACATCGATCCGCAGGCGATTGAATCGGCGCAGTTCAATGCCGAGCGCAATCACTGCGCGATCGATTTTGCCTTACCGGCAGCATTCGGCAGCGCCCACCCGACCGGCGAAAAGTTCGACGTCGTCGTCGCCAATATTCTCTCGAGTCCGCTCAAGGTGATGGCACCGATGCTGGCTGGCCGCGTGGCCGCTGGTGGCGCGCTGATACTCTCCGGCGTGCTGGCGCGTCAAGCCGAAGAAGTGGCGGCTGCGTATGCACCGTTCATTACATTGACTGTCTGGGCAGAGCACGAAGGCTGGGTCGCTCTCTCGGGTAAATTGGCCGACTGAAACCATGGCTCTGGCGACCCGTTGCCCGCACTGTAATACGGCGTTCAAGGTCGCTAACGACCAATTGAAGCTGCACGCCGGCTTGGTGCGCTGCGGTTCGTGTCGGCAGACTTTCAATGGCGTCGAGCATCTGATTGCCCTCGACAGTGCTGGCGCTGCTGAGCCGGTTCCTGTTGCTGAGCCGGTTCTTGCCACACCTATTACTCCCCTTATTCCTGTTGCTCCGCTTATTCCTGACGCTGCAATCACGCCAGTCGTGCCAAGTAACATGCTGGACTTCGACTTGGGCGACGAAGTCGCGCTCGACGCCACGAGTCAGGCCGATGAGCTGCTCGAGACAATTGAGCCACTTGATTCGCTTGATTCGCTTGATTCGCTTGATTCGCTTGATTCGCTTGAGCCGCCGGCAATGACCTGGCCAAGCCCGCTGGTGATCTCGGAAGCCGAAAGCACACACGAACCGTATCTCGACGATGGCCTGCTTGACGAACAAATCTCGGCCGCCGAACTCGACGAGGACGAGGAATTGGCTGAGGACGACCAAGATAAGCCCGATTTCGTGCGGCAAGCCGAACGCGCGCAACGGCGTTCACGTCTGTTACGTCTGCTTGGTATCGTGTCTTGCCTGCTGTTGCTGCCGCTCTTACTGGCGCAACTACTCTACCTCACGCGCGTGCCGCTGGCCGCCAACTTCCCCGAACTGCGTACTCCTTTGCTGCAAGTCTGCCAGTTATTACAGTGCCAACTGCCGTGGCCAGCGCAAATAGAACAACTGAGCATAGAATCGAATGAATTGCAGTCGATTACCCCGGAAGGCCGAGTCTTCTCACTCTCCATGCAACTGCAAAACCACGCCAGTACTGTGCAAGCTTGGCCGGTGGTGGAATTGGTGCTCAATGATGAGAAAGACCGCGCGGTCTTGCAAAAAGCATTTATGCCGAGCGACTACTTAAGCGAGCGCGCCTTGCTCGAAAAAGGTTTTGTCGGCGGCTCGGAACAGAATTTTAAAATCTACTTTTCTTTACCCAAACTCAAAGCAGCCGGCTATCACGTCAGTATTTTTTATCCCTGACGCCGTGGGTGTCAGCGCACTGCTCGGCCAGCCCGACGTTTCGAATCACCCACAAAACCGCGCGAATACAAGAATGGGCTTGACTGCCGGTTAAGCCCATAGTTAAATACGAAATCGATTGCGCAAACGATTGCGCAGCACTTTTTACAGCGGAAACTGCATTATGAAGCCAAGCATTACAGTAGTCGGCAGCGTCAATATGGACTTGGTGTTCCGCACGCCGCGTATGCCGGCCATCGGAGAAACCCTGCAAGGCCGCGAGTTCCACCAAATACCGGGGGGCAAAGGTGCCAACCAAGCCGTCGCCGCTGCACGTCAAGGCGCGCAGGTACAGTTTATCGGTGCCGTCGGGGCCGATGGCTTCGGTGAGTTTTCGCGCCACTGTCTGGCGGCCGAAGGCATAGACCTGACCCATCTGACCACCGTCGATGGCATCGCCACCGGCGTGGCTGGTATTTTAGTCGCCGATGATGGTAACAACAGTATCGTCATCGCTGCCGGTGCCAACGCCACTCTCAGTGTGACGCAGGTCGAGCATGGCCGTGCCGCGATCAGCGCTGCCAATTTATTGATCTGCCAATTGGAAACGCCGCTGCCCAGCGTCACGCGCGCCATCGAAATCGCCCACGCCGCCGGCGTGCCGGTGATACTCAATCCGGCACCGGCACAAGCCTTGAACGGCGCTTTGCTCAAACAAGTCGATTATTTAATACTCAATGAAACCGAAGCCACGCAATTAAGCGGCGTCGCCGTCTGCTCGGCCGAGAGTGCCGCAGCGGCAGCGCAAGCGCTCTTGCAAATGGGCGCAGGCTGTGTGATTCTGACCATGGGTGGCGATGGCACTGTGCTCAGCGAACTCAACGGCACCCGCTTCCTCGCTGCCATTACCGTCGATGTAGTCGATACCACTGCCGCAGGCGACACCTTTGTCGGTGCGTTTGCGGTAGGACTGGCCAGTGGCTTGACTGTATTTGACGCCTGCACACAGGCGCAATACGCGGCCGCCTTGACGGTCACCCAATTGGGTGCGCAAACTTCGATTCCGCAACAGCAAGCGGTGGTGGAATTTATGACTCAGCGCAGTAAGCTGCTCAGCTCCATCTAGCAGACTGGCGTATGGATGTCGCTGCAAGCGATTCACTCACGATCTTTGAACCGGGAACTTTCATGAAACTCAAGCAAATTTGTCTGTCCGTATTGCTCGCTGCCGGCACTGCTCAGGCCGCCGATCCCAAGCTGGCGGTGATTTACGATGCCGGTGGCAAGTTCGACAAATCCTTCAATCAATCGGCCTCCGAAGGTGCGGAGCGTTTCAAGAAAGAAACCAAGATCAATTACTTGGAAATTCAGGTAGCCAGCGATACGCAGGCGGAACAAGTCTTGCGCAATCTGGCGCGCAAACATGTCGATCTGATTGCGGCGATCGGTTTTGCTCAGGCACAGGCGGTACAGAATGTCGCCAAAGAATTCCCGAATACGAAATTCCTGGTCATCGATGGCGTCGCCAAGGGTGACAATGTCAGCTCGGTGTTGTTCAAGGAACAGGAAGGTTCGTATTTGGTCGGTGTGGCTGCTGCTGCTGCCAGTAAAAGCAAAAAACTCGGTTTCATCGGCGGCATGGATATTCCACTGATCCGCAATTTCGCCTGTGGCTATGCGCAGGGCATCAAGGCCAGCGACAGTAAGATTGAGATCGTACAAAATATGGTCGGTACCACACCATCGGCGTGGAATGATCCGGCCAAAGGCGGCGAACTGGCACGCGCGCAGATCGATCGCGGCGTCGATGTGATTTTCGCCGCCGCCGGCGGCAGCGGTATGGGGGCCTTGCAAGCGATTAAAGAAAAAGGCAAGCTTGGCATCGGCGTCGATTCGAATCAGAATTACCTGCATCCTGGCAATATGCTGACTTCCATGGTGAAACGCGTCGACATCGTCATCTACGATAATTTCATGGCCATGAAAAATGGTAACTGGAGCGCGGGCCTGAGTAACAAGGGTCTGAAAGAAGGCAGTATCGATTGGGCGCTGGATAAAGACAATCGCAGCGTCGTCAGTGCCGAAGTGGAAAAACGGGTCAATGCGGCCAAGCAGGATATTATCAGCGGCAAGGTGAAAGTCATCGATTTCCGCGATGCCAACAAGTGCCCGGTCTGACACCGCAGCCACCCTTCGCCACGTCTTATTTCGAAAACTAAACCGCCCCAACGTATGCAGCCAGCCGTAGAATTTCAGCACATTTCCAAGCGCTACGGCGCGGTGCAGGCGAATCGCGAGGTCAGCTTTGCCATCGCGCCCGGCTCGATTCACGGCGTGATCGGTGAAAATGGTGCCGGCAAATCGACACTCATGAGTATCCTGTACGGCTATACGCGTGCCGACAGTGGACAAATTCTGATCAATGGGGTGGCGCAGCCGATTCCCACCAGCCAAGCAGCGATACGGCTGGGCATAGGCATGGTACATCAGCACTTCATGCTGGTCGACAATATGACCGTGCTCGACAATGTCATGCTCGGCAGCGAGGGTGGCCTGCGCTTGGCACCGCAACGCAAGGTGGTCGAAGCGCGGCTGCGCGAAATTTGCCAACACTACGCGCTTGAGGTCGATCCGCTGGCGAAGATTGAAGATTTATCGGTCGGGGTACAGCAACGGGTAGAAATTCTCAAGCAAATTTACCGCAGTGCACAGATTCTGATTCTCGATGAACCGACGGCGGTGCTGACGGTGCAAGAAACCGCTTCGCTGTTCGCGGTTCTGCGTTTGTTCAAGGAGCAGGGCAAGACCATCGTTCTGATCACCCATAAGTTACAAGAAATCATCGACATCACCGACCAAGTCACCGTCATGCGTGCCGGCGCAGTGGTCGACACGCTGGCCACGGCGCACACCAGCAAGGAACAATTGGCCGAACTGATAGTTGGGCGGCCGATACAAACGCATTTGCCACGGCAAGCCTATGCGCCCGGTGCCACGGTACTCGAGGTGCGTGATTTGTCGCTGTACAATTCGCAGAGCGTGCAAGTATTGAAGAACTTGAATTTTGATTTGCGCGCCGGAGAAATTCTGGCGATCGCCGGCGTATCCGGCAATGGCCAGAGCGAATTGCTGGAAGTATTGAGCGGTATGCGCTTGCCTGGCAGTGGCAGCCTGCGCCTGCAAGATCAAGTTTTGCCGTATGCCGGACGGCGCGATGCCGATGGCTTGCCGGCGCTGTACCGCGCACGCGGGATTGCCCATGTGCCGGAAGATCGTCTGCGTGACGCCGTGGTGAAAAATTTTTCCGTCTTGATGAACAGCTTTCTCGGCTATCAAGCCAAATTGGCCGGACGTTTCGGCTGGCTCGATCTGCCGGCTTTGCAACAACACTGCCGCCGCTTGATCAGCGAATTCGACGTCCGGCCGGCTGACCCAGATTTACGCATCGCCTTGCTCTCAGGCGGGAATCAGCAAAAGCTGGTGATGGCGCGCGAAATCGCCGCCGCGCCGGTGCTCATGCTGGTAGGTCAACCGACGCGCGGCGTCGATATCGGCACCATCGAGAGTCTGCATGCACGCTTGCTGGCCATGCGTGATGCCGGCTGTGCGATTTTGCTGGTGTCGGTGGAACTCGAAGAAGTTCGCGCCTTGGCCGATCGTATCTTGGTCATGTCGGGCGGCAGCATTACCGGCGAATTGCCGGTGCAAGAATTCGATGCCACACGCATCGGCTTGTTGATGGGCGGCTTGCATAAGCATTGATGCCGACCCACTGAACTCATTTTTATGACGCGACCTTAACCAAGTAATCAACGATGAATCAAGCCGATCTACCCCGTTGGGCCAGCGCTTTTGTGCTGCCACTGCTCAATCTGCTCTCGGCCATGCTGGTGGCCGCAGGTGTCATCTGGCTGCTCGGTGAAAGCCCGCTCGAATCGCTGCAGATTCTGGTCGATGCGGCCTTGCTCAACCCGGAAGGTCTCGGTTACACCTTGTTTTATGCCGCCACCTTTATTTTTACCGGTCTGTCGGTGTCGGTGGCCATGCAAGCGGGCTTGTTCAACATCGGCAGCGAAGGCCAGATGTATATCGGCGGCCTCGGTCTGACTCTGGTGATCCTGGCGCTCGACGCGTATTTGCCGGCCGTGCTGCTGATTCCGCTGGCGCTGCTCGGCAGTGCCGCGTTTGGTGCGGCCTGGGCTTTTTTGCCCGGCTATTTGCAAGCCAAGCGCGGCAGTCATGTGGTGGTCACGACCATCATGTTCAATTTTATTGCCGCTTGCTTGATGAATTATTTGATCGTCAGTTTCTTGATTCCCGACGGGCAGCAAAATACCGCCAGCCGTATGTTCGCCGCCAGCGCATGGCTACCCAAGCTCAATACGCTGCTGCCAGTGCTCGGTGAAACCCCGCTCAACATCAGTTTTATTCTGGCCCTGTTGGCGCTGGCTGTGTACGGTCTGGCGGTATGGCGTAGCAGTTGGGGTTATCAATTGCGTGCCGCCGGACTCAATGCCCACGCCGCGCACTATGCCGGCATCTCACTCTCGCGCACGGTCATCACGGCGATGCTGATTTCGGGTGCCTTGGCCGGCTTGGCCGCGGTGAATTCAGTGATGGGCTCGACCCATTATCTCAATCTCAATTTCCCGGCCGGGGCCGGTTTCATCGGCATCGCCATTGCCCTCATGGGGCGGCAACGTCCACTCGGCATCCTGCTGTCATCGATACTGTTCGGTGCACTGATACAGGGTGGCTTTGATTTATCGCTGGAAAAACCGGCGATTCCGCCGGAAACCTTTATTTTCATTCAGGGTTTGATCATCCTGTTTTGCGGCGCGATGGAAAATCTGTATGCCCCGCTGCTGTCGCGCTTGCTGTCGGCTGCTACTTCGTCCAAGGAACCATGATGTTCGATGACTTTCAATTTTCCAGCATTTTGGTGGCAACCATCCGCAATGCCCCGGTGCTGATGTTCGCGGCCATGGCCGGCCTGTTCGCCGAACGCAGCGGCGTGGTCGATCTGGCTTTGGAGGGCAAGATGTTGGCCGCGGCCTTCGTCTCAGCGGCGGTAGCCTATGTCACGCAGAATCCTTGGCTGGGCATACTTGCCGGTGTCGCCGCCTCGGTGGCGGTGGCGCTGTTGCAGGGTTTTGTCAGTATCACGCAAAAGGGTAATCAACTCGTCGCCGGTATCGCCCTCAATATCGCGCTCAGTGGCCTGAGCTTCGTGCTGGCACAATTCTTTTTCATGCAAGGTGGGCGCACCCCTGATCTCGGCAATGCCCGCCTGTTCGATCTGACGCTGCCCGGCTCAGATGCCGTGGCCGCCATTCCCGGCCTGGCTTGGTTGTATACCAAGCTCATCGGTGGCCATAATATTTTGGTGTATCTGGCCTTTGCCCTGGTGCCGCTGGTGCACTGGGTGCTGTATCACAGCCGCTTTGGTCTGCGTCTGCGCGCCGTCGGTGAAAACCCACATGCGGCCGACGCCGCCGGCATCCATGTCGAACGCACGCGCTATCTGGCCATGCTGTGTGCCGGTGTACTGTGTGCATTTTCGGGCGCTTACTTATCTATTGTGCAAAGCGGTTTTTTCCTGCGCGATATGTCAGCCGGAAATGGCTACCTGGCGCTGACAGCCTTGGTGTTCGGGAATTGGCGGCCACTGTACACTGCGCTGGGCTGCTTGATGTTCGGCTTTTTCGCGGCGCTGCAGGTACAGATCGAAGGGGTGATCTTCCCCGGCATCGGAAAAATTCCCGGTTCCTTGATACAAATGATTCCGTATTTGGTAACGGTAATCGTGCTGGCCGGGTTCATGGCGAAATCGATAGCACCAAAAGCCATCGGCGTGCCGTTTGTGAAGTCACGCTGAACTGCACATCTTTGTTGTTCGTGGCCTCCTTGAACCGGGCCTGAAAAATGAAGCATCCGGGTTCTGTTGAATGGCCGGAGCTTTCTCGTTTGGAGCACACTCATGCAAGCAAAACACAAAGTCATTTTTGATACTGATCCGGGCGTCGACGATGCCATGGCCTTATACTTTGCCTTGGCCCATCCCGATATCGAGGTGGTCGGTATCACGACGACCTTCGGCAATGTACATGTTGAACAAGCGACCATCAATGCCCTGTATCTGACCCGCATCGCCGGACGCACGATTCCGGTCGCGCAAGGCGTCGCGATTCCCTTCGCCAAAGCTGCCGGCAGCCCGCCTGATTTCATACACGGGGCCGATGGCCTCGGCAATTTACCACAACGGATAGACGTCGGCGGTACGGCAGAAGCGCACAGCGCGGCCGAATTCATTGTCGCCATGGCGCGTCAATATCCGGGGGAAATCAGCTTGGTGGCGGTCGGCCCGCTTGGCAATCTCGGGCTGGCACTGAAACTGGAGCCACGTCTGCCGCAATTGCTCAAGCAAGTCGTGTTGATGGCCGGTACGGTCGATGAACCGGGCAATGTTTCGCCGGTCGCGGAAGCGAATGTCTGGAACGATCCCGATGCTGCTGATCTGGTATTTACGGCCGGTTGGGATTTAACTATGGTCGGCCTCGACGTCACCCACCGCGTGGTCTTGCCAGCGAGTTTTTTCGCCGCGCTGGCGAAACAGCATAATCATATCGCCATGGATACGCTCGCTCACGCCGTCAATTTTTACGCCAGTTTTTACCAGAGTATCCGTCCCGACCTCGGCCACGCTTGCTATGGTCATGATGTTTTGGCCTTCGTTTGGCTGGTCGCGCCGGAAATGTTCGGCACTGCCTCAGGCCGCGTGCGCGTCGCCACAGCAGGCATAGGCAATGGCCAAACCATGCTGGCGAAATTGCCGATTCCGTATCCGCAAGCCGGTTGGGAAGCGGACAAAGCCGAAACCCGCGTCTGCATGACGGTCGATGCCGCAGCCTGTGCGCGACTGATTGACCGCACGCTGGCAGCCGACTGGCTGCGCGCGCCGCTATCCGCCTGAGGAGTTGACATGTTTATTGTTCCGGTAGATTACCGCGACCCCGATGCCGCCAAAAAATTCACCGAAAGCCTGCACCAAACCGGCTTCGGCGTACTGACCAATCACCCCTTGTCGAGCAGCCTGCTCGAAACGATTTATCGCGAATGGTATGATTTTTTTCAGTCGGATGCGAAACTGAACTATCCCTTCGATGCAGAAAAAATGGATGGCTATTTTTCACCGCAGGTGTCGGAAACCGCCAAGGGTTATACCAAGCGCGACCTCAAAGAGTTTTACCATATCTACCCATGGGGCCGGCTGCCGGCCGAAGTATCCAACGCCGCGCGCGAGTATTACCAAGCCGGCTCGACTCTGGCTGCCGAACTGCTGCAATGGGTGGAACAGCATAGCCCGGCCGAGATCAAGGCCAAGTATTCGATGCCTTTGTCGGACATGATCAGCGACAGCGAGCTCACCCTGCTGCGCGTCTTGCACTACCCGCCGCTGCGTGGCGATGAAGACGCCGATGCCGTGCGCGCCGCGGCCCATGGCGATATCAATCTGCTGACCGTGCTGCCGGCGGCGACCCAAGCCGGCTTGCAAGTGCTCGGCAAGGATCAAGCCTGGCATGATGTGCCGTGCGACTTCGGTATGCTGATCGTGAATATCGGCGATATGCTCGACGAAGCCTCGCAGGGTTACTACCCGTCGACCATCCATCGCGTGCTCAATCCCAGCGGTGCGGCAGCGACGCAGTCGCGCATTTCGCTGCCCTTGTTTTTGCATCCGCGACCGGACGTGGTGCTGTCGGAACGGCATACTTCGGGCAGTTATTTACAAGAGCGTTTGCGCGAACTGGGAGTAAAAAAATGACCGACAATGAGTTGTTGCAGGCAGCGCACAGCGCACGCTTACATGCCTATGCACCGTATTCGAAGTTCTTGGTCGGTGCCGCCGTGCTGAGCAAAGACGGCCGCGTCTTCCATGGTTGCAATGTCGAGAATGCCTCTTACGGTTTGTGCAATTGCGCTGAACGCACGGCTTTGTTTGCCGCCGTCGCAGCCGGCTGCCGGCCCGGCGATTTTGCCGCCATCGCGGTCACCGGTGATACCGACGGCCCGATCGCACCGTGCGGGGCCTGCCGTCAGGTAATGTTGGAACTCGGCGGCCCGACGCTCAAGGTCTTGCTCACTAATTGCAAGGGCAATGTACGCAGCACCACGGCTGGTGCGCAGTTGCCGGATGCGTTTTATTTGACGCCGAATTGACATCCTCCCCGCCCTAAAGAGGCTGTCGCAAAAGGGTATTGAGTCGGTGTCATTATCCCAACTGGTGGCCACGTCCTTCCTGCGCGCTTTTAGCAGGAACCCAGCGGCGTTCGTGCTTAACTGAAAATGCCAGATATGATCGTGTTTTCAGCGCTGAAAACGACACTGGGTTCCCGCCAAAAGCATGCGGGAATGACGAGGTTGCAGCATGCGGAAATGACGAGGTAGGCGGTGTTTCAGATGTAAAAAGATTCCATCAGGCTTTTGCGACAGCCTCTGAAGGCCGGGGTTTCAAACCCTAGTCAGATTTTTGATCAAATATTAAGCCATTGCCAGCAATAAATGCCCAATTTCAGCCTTGGCAGGCCTGACTTTGATTTCAATATCATAGCCCAGCCGCGTCAAGCAATCCATCAGCTTGCGCTCGGACAGATTGCTGAAGTCGCCGCGCATCATGTCAGACACTTTAGGTTGGGTGATACCCATTCTTTTGGCCGCATCTTTTTGAGTCAGACCAAGGTTTTTCATGGCTTTCCTGATTTCAATCAGCAAGCCAGTTTTGATCTTGAGCTTGTCTGCATCAGGCAGGCCAAGGTCAGCAAACACGTTGTCAGAACCACGATGCACTGCAACGCCATCTGTCAATTGACTTTTCATTTTCTCAACTCCTTTATATACGCTTCGGCAATTTTCAGCCGCGCGTGGATAATGTCCATGTCTTCCTTCGGCGTGCTGATCCCGCTTTTACTTTTCTTTTGAAAACAATGCAGAACAAACACGGTCTGCGCAAACTTGACAGTGTAGACGGCGCGGTAGGTGCCGCCCACATCGTGGGCTATCACTTCAAGCACGCCGGTACCACCAAAACCCTTGAGCACTTTAGCGGCTTCATGCCGATCACCTGCTTGGGCCAGCGACAAAGCAAAGCCGAAAAATTGCCTTACATCATCAGGTAAAGCCAGCAGATCTTTATAACTGCTCCCTATCCATTGCAAGGGTTTTTCATTAGTAAACATAGTTGAATATATATGAAAAGGTATACAAAGACAATCAACAAAACGGTTCCATAAAAAATTTTAGCGAAATTCACCACACGATCAATGACATTTCTAAAGCGAAGTCACTTTCTCATTGAGCTTGCCGCATGAAGCCTGCGCTAGGGAAGCGCAGATTTAATCCAAGCGGTTTGTCCGTCGCCACTGAGGCGCACTGCTGCGTTGCCTTTCACTGTCAATAGCTCGCTATTGACAGTGAAAGGCGCCTTGCATTGCATCCTCATTGGCAACGGACAATTCCACAGCGATTAAATCTGCGCTTCCCTAGATGCAAAAAAGCCTGGCCGTTTCGCAACGGCCAGGCTTTTTTCTCTCAAGCAAGTATCAATGCACCAGCGCCGTAAACGGTGGCACATAGGCCAGCAAGAACACGAACAAGCCGACCAGCACGGCCAAGGCTAAACTGTGAAAGAACACGAAGCGCAGAATACTGTCTTCATGGCCATACCAACGCGTGGCGGTACTGGCCACGACGATGCTTTGGGCATCGACCATCTTACCCATCACGCCACCGGCACTGTTGGCCGACGCCATCAGGATAGGGTTGAGGCCCAACTGCTCGGCCGTGGTTTTTTGCAAACCGCCGAAGAGCACATTGGCGGCCGTATCCGAACCCGTCAGTGCCACGCCCATCCAACCGAGTAAGGTGCCGAAGATAGGATAGAGCATGCCGGTATGGGCAAACACGATACCGAGCGTGGCATCGGTGCCGGAGTAACGGGTCAGATAACCGAGCGCCAGCATGAGGACGATAGTCAGCAGCGAGTAACGAACCAGCCAAATCGTGCGGAAATAGATTTTGACCAAATCGACGAGTCGGTACTTCATCAACCAGCCGCTCAGAATACCAGCGATGAAAATACCGCTGCCGGTGGCCGAGAGCCAGTTCAACACATACACGGCCGGTTCGGCATGTGGGCTGACAACCACCGGTGCCACCTTCTGTACCAAATTATGCAAACCCGTTACCGGCAACTTGAGGATGGACAGATGATCAGCCCAAACTTTGAATTGCGGTATGCCCCAGATAAACACCAGCACCGTCAACACGACCCACGGCATCCACGCCAACACCAGTGCGCGGCCATCATGTTTTTGAAACAATGCGGCGGCAACATCGGCTTCATGGCCGTGTGGTTTTTCGCTCTCGAGATCAGGCACGCCGGAATCCGTTTCATGCCCTTTGAGCGAAGTCGAAGTCCAGATTTTTTTCGGTTTCCACACCTTCAAGAACAAAATCAAGCTGATCATGGAAATCAGGGCCGCCACCACATCGACCAACCATGGGCCATGGAAATTCGAGACCAAGTACTGCGGAATCGAAAAACTCAAACCAGCGACCAGAATAGCCGGCCAAATCTGCAGCATGCCGCGCCAACCGGCAAAGGCCCAGATCAACCAAAATGGCACGATGAGCGAGAATAAAGGAAGAATGCGACCTATCATGCCCGACAATTCCATCAAGTCGAGTCCGGTCACGGCTGCCAGAGCGATCACTGGGGTGCCCAGTGCGCCATAGGCGACCGGTGCAGTATTGGCGATCAGACATAAGCCCGACGCCGCCAGCGGTGAAAATCCAAGACCGATCATGATGGCCGCCGTTACCGCTACCGGTGTGCCGAAGCCCGCTGCGCCTTCAAAGAAAGCGCCGAAACAAAAGGCGATCAACAGCAACTGAATCCGTCTATCTTCGGTAATCCCGGTCAAACTGTCTTGCAAGACTGTAAAGGAACCGTTTTCTATCGTCAGTTGGTGCAAGAAAATGATGTTGAGAACAATCCAACCGATCGGCAGCAAACCGTAAGCCGCGCCATAACCGGCGGCACTCCAGGCCAAGCCGGCCGGCATGCCGAAACCGAGTATCGCCACCAGCAAGGCGCTGGCCAAGCCCAGGCCAGCCGCGTAGTGGGCTTTCATATGTCCAAATGCTATACAGCCTAGCATCACCACCACCGGTATCGCGGCCATTAAGGCCGACAACCAAATATTCCCCAAGGGGTCGTACACCTGACTCCACACCATCTTGTCTCCTTCTCGTTTTTAAAATCGCCGGCAAATATGCATGTCTATTTCGCACAAGCTTTGCTATCGGCTGATATTACGATAGGAACTGCAGCTATCTGTTGTGTTGTCAGATGAAATGATTTTCAGCTATCGTTGAATAATATCGTCACCACGGTCACAACAGCTTTACGCTGCGGTTAACAATCGTGCGCGCTGAGCGTGACTACATGGCGTGCAGGCAGCGCCATTTCCAGCTAAGATTCAGTGGGCAACACCCGTTGCGCCCCGCATTTTGCCAACCCAGATGGAGTAAGCATGCCGCTACACCCCGACTTCAACAGCCTGACCGGTCATACCGACGAAGCTAGCCCGATGAATCGACGTAATTTCATTCAAACTGCAGTCGGGGTCGGCTTTGCCGCCGCGACCTTGCCAATCAGCGCGCAAACCATGATCCACACCGATAGCGTCGGTTTGCTGGCCGGACGGGTCGAGCTCAGCATCAACGGTCAAACCGTGCCGGTCTATCGCGCCCAGCCTGAAGGCAAGAGCAATTTGCCGGTCATCTTAGTGATTTCAGAAATTTTCGGCGTCCATGAACATATCGCCGACGTCGCCCGTCGCTACGCCAAACTCGGCTATCTGGCGCTGGCCCCGGAATTATTGATACGCCAAGGCGACGCCGGCAGTTATGCCGGTATCGCCGAATTAATGAAAGAAGTGGTATCGAAAGTGCCCGATGCCCAAGTCATGCAAGATCTCGATGCGGTACTGGTCTGGGCCGGGCAGCATGGCGGCGACTTGGAACGGGTTGGTATCAATGGCTTTTGTTGGGGTGGCCGCATCACTTGGCTGTATGCCGCACACAATCCGCGCATCAAGGCCGGGGTGGCGTGGTATGGCCGTCTCAGCGGCCCGGTCAACGAACTCTCGCCGCAACATCCTATCGATATCGCGGCGAGCTTGCGCAGCCCGGTACTGGGCTTGTACGGCGGCAAAGACAGCGGTATTTCCTTAGACAGCGTGCGGCAAATGGAAAGCGCCTTGACCAAGGGTCACAGTGGCTCAGAATTTCATGTGTATGAACAGGCCGGCCACGCCTTCCATGCCGATTACCGCCCTGGTTACAGTGCGCCCGAAGCCATCGATGGCTGGCAACGCAGCTTGACTTGGTTGCGCCAGCACGGCGTCTGAGAGAGAAAACATCACGCCGGATTTGCACAAATCGCGGCGTTATGTTTTAATTTGCAACTTGGTTGCAAATACTCTGAGGTGCAAAAATTCACTCCACTCTGCTTTCTATCCTGATCACCACCGCCTTGGCCGGCGTGATCAGCATTTCCGCTGCGGCGATTTTCTCGTTTTCACTGTTGACTAAAATGGTAGAACGCATGGTCAGCCTGTCGGTCGGCATCATGCTTTCGACCTCGCTCTTGCATGCCTTGCCCGAGGCATTTGAATCGCACGCTGATCCGCATACTCTGTTTGCCTGTCTGTTGGCGGGCTTAATGGCGTTTTTCTTACTCGAAAAATTCGCCATCCTGCGCCACTCGCATCATCATGAGGGCGACGGCCATCAGCACGAACACGGCCATGATGCCCACGCCGCCGGCAAAGCCGGTTGGATGATTTTGGTTGGCGATGGCATGCATAACTTTACCGATGGCATCCTGATCGCGGCAGCCTTTCTGGCCAATCCGGAACTCGGTTTCGTTACCGCCTTCGCCATCATCGCCCACGAAATTCCAACCGAAATCGGTGATTTCATCGTGTTGCTCAATGCCGGCTTCAGCCGTTTGCGCGCCTACATGTACAACCTGGCCTGCAGCATGATGGGCGTGCTTGGCGGCGTACTCGGGTATTTCACGCTGGCCCATGCCAGCGAGATGATTCCGTATGTGCTGGTGTTTGCCTCGTCGGGCTTCATCTATATCGCCGTCAGCGATCTGATGCCGCAAATGCAGCGCCGCGCCACCCTGCGCGAAACCATCCCGCAAATTATACTCATCGGTGTCGGCATCGCCTTGGTGGTGCTGGTGACAGGTCACCACTGAGTACAAACCCATGGCCGCATCAGTGCTGCGGCCATGGGTTTCACTACACGGTACGCGCCACCGGACGCGCCGGGTCGGCACACCATTCGCTCCAAGAACCCGGATACAGGGCGGCACCGGGCAAGCCGGCAACTTCCAGCGCCAACAAATTATGGCAAGCCGTCACGCCGGAACCACATTGCATGATGGCGGCGCGACCAGCCAACAGCGCATCCCATTCCTGCCGCAATTGCGGTGCCGGTTTAAAACGACCGTCGCTCTGCAGATTGTCTTTAAAAAATCGATTCTGCGCACCGGGAATATGGCCGCCGACCGGGTCCATGGTTTCATTCTCGCCGCGGTAACGGTCGGGCGCGCGCGCATCTACCAACACGCGTGCAGCACTGTCGATATTGGCCAGTACGGCAGCGGCATCGACTTGCGTAGTAGTGGCCGTTTGCAATTCGATGTTGCCGCGACGCGGTGCTGGCAGCGCTGCGGTCAAGGGCAAGCCTTGCGCCACCCAAGCCGGCACACCGCCATCGAGCACGGCCACGCCGGCATGCCCAACCCAGCGCAACATCCACCATAAGCGCGCGGCAAACATACCGCCATGCGCATCATAGGCGACGACTTGGCTGTCTGGGTGAATGCCGAAACCGCGCAAGGTCTCGATAAAGGCTAACTTATCGGGCAAAGGATGGCGACCGCGAAAAACGCCGTCCGGGCCGATTTTTTCTGCTGACAAGCAAACGTCAAGGTCGACAAATTGTGCGTGCGGCAAATGGCCGCCGGCGTAAGCGCGCGCGCCGGCACCGAGGTCGAGTAAATCGTGGCGACAATCGAGCAACACTAACTGCGCACTGTCTATGTGCGCCGCCAATTCGGCGGCACTGATAAGCGTGGTGTACATGATGGACGGGTCCTTTAGCTGACGGGAGAAGCTGCCGCGGAGGCGGCCGCAATGCGACTATTATAGAACGTCGCCGCCAATCCGCTCAAGACGATCACGGCAATGCCGAGCCAGCTCAAGGGTGCCAAGCTATCATGCCAAAGCAAGACATCCCAGACGCTGGAAAAGACAATGCCGGCATATTGCAAATTGGCAGTCAACAAAGTGTTGCCTAAACGATAGGCACGCGTCATGGCGATTTGCGCGCTCGTGGCCGTTAAGCCTATCAGTACCAGCAAACCCACCCCGTGCAGATCGATGCTGCGCCAGTGCGTCAGCAGTGATGCCTGCTGTGTCGGCATCAGCACGCTGCCAACTAAGCCGGCCATGGCGCAAGTGAGCGAGAAATAAAACACCACACGGTATTCCGGCTCACCGCGCAAGCCCATTTCTCGCACTTGCAAATACGCCAAAGCGGCCAGCATGCCGGAAAATAAAGCCAGTACGCCACCGAACAATTGATCGGCATGGATGCTGGGGCGCAGCAGCAGCACGACCCCGCCGAAACCGCACAGTATCGCCGCGATCAAGCGCGGATCGAAGCCACGCTCGCGTCGCCGCCAAGCCAAAACCAATAAAATCGCAGCGATCCAGATCGGTGACATGTAATTGAGTGTGACCGCCATTGCCAGTGGCAATTGCGAAATCGCGTAAAACCACAGCCACAATGCCGCCACCCCCACCGCACCGCGCCACAGATGATGCGCCGCCATGCTGGTGCGCAGCGTGCCGCCGTGCCAGCGTATCCACAGCCCTAGTGTCAGCATGCCGATGATGCCGCGGCAGGCAACGATTTCCGCCACCGAAAAATGGGCAGACGCCAGTTTGACACCGACCCCCATGATGGAAAATAAGAAACTCGCGACCAACATCCAGAGCGATTGCATGGGAAACTATGACCTCTAAAAAAAACCAGCAAAAAATAAGGAGGCCGCGGCCTCCTTTGTTACAACGCCATACGACGTCGGTACCATTCATGAAAATGCTGCATGCCATCTTCCATCGGCGATTGGTAAGGGCCAACTTCGTTTTCACCGCGCGCCAACAAAGCACGCCGACCGGCATCCATGCGCGCGCCGATTTCATCATCTTCGACACAAGTTTCCATGTAGGCGGCGCGTTCGGCCTCGATGAACTCGCGCTCAAACAGCACGATTTCTTCGGGATAGTAAAACTCGACCACGTTGCGCGTCTTGCCGGTTGCAGTGGGCCATAAGGTCGAGACCACCAACACATGCGGATACCACTCAACCATGATGTTGGGATACAAGGTCAACCAAATGGCACCGTATTTCGGTGCTTCGCCTTGACGGTATTGCAGCACCTGTTCTTGCCAGCGGCGATAAGTTTCCGAACCCGATTTGAGCAAACCATTGGCCACACCGACCGTTTGCACGCTGTAATCTTCGCCGAATTCCCAGCGCAAATCATCACAGGCAACGAAGCTGCCCAAGCCGGGATGAAACGGCTCGACGTGATAATCTTCCAGATACACTTCGATGAAGGTTTTCCAGTTGTAAGCGCATTCATGCACTTCGACATGATCGAGCAAATAGCCGCTGAAATCGAGCTCACGCGTCACACTGAGTTGGCCCATGCGTTCCATGACGTTGTAACCGTTTTGCTCGAACAATAAGCCGTTCCAATTCTGCAGCGGCGTGCGCTTGAGATGCAGACAAGGTGTATCGGCGAAATGCGGCGCGCCGATCAACTCACCTGTGAGGTCATAGGTCCAGCGATGCAGCGGACAGACGATTTGTTTGGCATTGCCGCGGCCATTGAACATCAGCGCTTGCCGGTGCCGGCAAACGTTAGACATGAGCTCAATACCGTGAGCACTGCGGACCAGCATGCGACCTTCATTTTCGGCGGCCAGCGTGGCGTAATCGCCAACTTCAGGCACCATCAATGCATGGCCGACATAGCGTGGGCCGGCTTGGAACAAATCTTTGATTTCGCGCTGTAACAGCGTTTCATCAAAATATACTTGCACCGGAAGTTGCGCGTCAGAACGCGCGAGTGTAGACAAAGAAGCCAGATCGGACATCCCCACCCCCCAAATTAATTTGCACCAACCTAAGAGAGAAAGAATCCACAAAAACCTGTTTCCGCGCGGGGTTTCAGTCCACGCGAAAATTCAAACGATCAAACGCCTTGAAGAGGAAATTTTGGACAGAGCCGAGAATTATACCTGAAACCATTCTGATTCATCAATCGCGACGTCTATGTAACGACAAAATCTCGCGCCGCGCTAAGGCTGTATCGCGATGGCACCGAATACAACAGAGTAAATCATTTAGGTACATTCATCTAATTGGCTTTTTTCGCACCGCAACAAAATATGGCAAAGCTCAAGCATCCCCAGCAAACAAACAATTTTTGGCAAAAAAAGCGAATTAAATTCCGACGAATTGCATTTTTTTACTGCACCACTATGCTGCACAGCAACTTGCCTTCGCCATGCAGAGAAACCTAAGCTGCATGGGCGCGATCAACAAAGCGCCCGCTTTTTTCTCCTGCATGCCGTTAAAACGTTTTTTAAAAGGCTCACTATGCACTCTATCTTACTCAAAAAAATTCTCGCCATCTTCTTGCTGTGCGCACTGTTTCCCTTGCCCGCCTACGCCAGCGGCTATACCGCCACGCGCTATCCTATCGTGCTGGTGCACGGCTTGTTCGGCTTCGACAACATCGGCCCGGTCGAATATTTTTACGGCATTCCAGCGGCGCTGCGCAGCGACGGCGCTCAAGTATTCATTACCCAAGTTGCAGCGGCTAACAGCAGCGAAGTGCGCGGCGAACAGTTACTGCTTCAGGTTAAACAAATTCTCGCCGCTACCGGTGCGGCCAAAGTCAATTTGATTGGCCACAGCCATGGCGGCCCGACCGCCCGTTATGTCGCGTCAGTACGTCCTGACCTGATCGCTTCGGTCAGCTCGGTTGGTGGGGTCAATCGCGGTTCGGCGGTGGCCGACATTCTGCTACAGGTGGCGCCGAGCGCTTCCTTCAGCAATATCGTGCTGGCATCGGTCAGCAATGGCTTGGCGCGTCTGATCAGCTTCCTCTCGGGCCAACCGACGCTGTCACAAAACGCTTTGGCAGCGGCCGCTTCACTCAGCACCGCCGGCTCGCTCAAATTCAATCTGGCCCACCCGGAAGGCATTCCAACCAGCGCCTGCGGCGAAGGCGCTTACCACGTCAATGGCGTGGCCTACTATTCTTGGAGCGGCGCGCAGCCGGCGACGAATTTTCTCGATATCTCCGATGCCGCATTAAGCTTGACTTCTCTGGCCTTCAAAGGCGAAAAAAATGATGGCTTGGTCAGCAGTTGTTCCAGCCATTTGGGTCAAGTCATCCGCGACGATTACGGCATGAACCATCTCGATGAAGTCAATCAAACTCTGGGCTTGGTGAATATTTTCGAAACCAATCCGGTCACCGTATATCGGCAACACGCCAACCGTTTGAAAAACAGCGGGCTGTAAGCCGCCTGCCGAGTACAACGATGAACCGCCGCCCCCTCCTGTTCGCCCTGTGCGCTGCCGCAGGTCTGATGCTCGCCCTGCTATCGCTATGGCTATGGCTGCGCCAAGATAGCCCGGCAAGCACGCTGCACTTGACGCCACCGACAGTGGCCAAGTCCTTGCTCGGCACCAGCGTCGATGGCAAGGCGCAGCAAGGCAGCGACGGCGATTTACTGGTCACGGCCGAGTTACGCCGCTTATTCGATTATTACCTGGCAAGTAGCGGCGAACAAAGCCTGCCCGCAATCAGCCACGCCATCGGACTGGCGCTCGATGAACGGCTGGCAGCGCGGGCAGCACAACAAGCACGCGAACTGTTGCGACGCTATTTACTTTACAAACAAGCCTTGCCGGCGCTTGAGCAAGCACTTCCCGGCAGCCTGGTCGCTCCGTCCATGCTGTCCGGCTTACAAAAAAAATGGCAAAACATGCAGCACTTACGTGGGCAATTTTTCAGCGCGACGGAAAACCGCGCACTATTCGGCTTGGACGATGACTATGATAGTGATGCCTTGGCACGGCTGGCACTGAACCAAGATGCCAGCCTGACGGCAGAACAGCGCCAGCTCGCCCTGGCACGCCTCGACCAAGCTGTGTCGCCGGCCCTGCGCGCCGCACGTGAGGCACCGTATCAAGTGCTGCGAATGGAGCAACAGGCACAGCAATTACGTGCCCAAGGTGGCAGTGAAGATGAGGTATATCGTCTGCGTGCGGCAAGCTGGTCGCCAGAAGCGGCGAACCGCTTGGCCGAGCTCGATCGCGAGACCGTCGACTGGCAAACACGGATACATACTTATCAAGAGCAACGCGCGCAATTGCGTGGCACAGCCGATGACAGCACGGCGCAACAACTCTCCGTGCAGGCACTGCGCGATCGGTATTTCACGGTACTGGAACAGAAACGCTTGAGCGCCTATGAATAAGCGCGCGGCAAGACTCAGGCCAGCTCTTCGGCGGCCACGACCAGAGCACGGTCGATCAACTGATCAAGCTGCAGGATACTGGCGCGTTGTTGGCGAAACGCTTGTTCCAGTTCTTGCGCCGGCACCGAAAAACTTTTACCTTTTTCGCTGGCCGTCAAAATATACAAGCTGCGCATCGGACTGACCCAAGCCAATCTGAGCTTGAGCGCCGGTGCCTCGGCAGTAATGGAAAAGGCCAACCAGACACCACGTTCGAGCCGCTGCACCAGTTCTGGCCATTGATCGGCTTCCACGACTGGCACGCCGAGTGCCGCCTGCTCCTCTTGGACGCGTCTTTCCAGCCTGCGCTCGGCCGCATGTTGCGCCGCCTCCATAGCCAGTTCTAGCTGACGTTCGGGCGTCAAATCCAAGGGCGCACGCACGATCGAAGCATGGCATTCGGCCAGCTCGGCAAAGAAGCGTATGCGGTCGGCATCTTCCCACTTGATCAGGCTCAGCCACTTATTCAAGCGCGCCAAAATCGCTGGCAAACGCTGCAGCAATTCCTGCCGCTGGGCCAGACTGATCTTCGGTTTCACACTCCAGATCAATTCATCCATGGTTTTGATGGCATCGGTCACCGCGTGCGGCTTCTCTTCCTTCACGCTGTAAGCGAGCGTCAGCACCTTGGTCCAGCGGTTTTCGAGAAAGGTTTCGATGAAGGCCACCACCTCACCACTGCCGACGCGCAGGGCAACTTCTTGCGTGGCAATCAGATTGGCTTGCTTGATTTTTTCTTTGCGCAGCGCTTTTTGTATCGGCACCTCAAGCGCCGCGACATGTGCTTTTTCCTGCTCGGCGATGAAGGCTTCCAAATCATTGACGACTTCATCGAACAGCGATACTTCCTGATCGAATTCTTGCGCCACGCGCGCGACATTGCGCTGCATGGCAGTATACAAGGGTTCTTGGCGCGCCCCAGCATGCGCCACAGCCGGACTGTAGCGCGACAACAGTTCGATCAAACGACGTGCCGGATGATGCTCATTGAAGAAAAATTCTTGGTCGATCAGGGCCGCTTTGAGCACCGGCACCTGCAAGCTGGAAATCAATTGTTTGACTGCGGCCGGCATGCTCGGATTCTGCAAAACATGCTCAAAGACCTGCGACAACAAATCCAAGCTATGTTTTTCCACACCCGTGCCCATGTGCTCGGCAAGCTGCTCTTGTACTTGCGAAAGGCGTAACACCTGATCGGCTTCGTTGAGCATGTGCGTCAATTTGACGCTGCGCTGGAATTCATTCAAACGCTGTAACAGTGCTGCCGGCAGCTGTGCTGTACCAGCCTCATGCAGCGCTGCTGTGCCCGCTGCCGCGTCAGTGCCGGCGGCGAGAAAGTTCCGTAAGATCTGGCGCTGCGCTGTGCCTATCGGTCGAGCTGCCGAACTGTGCTCGGTTACACTGCTCGGGTCGGCATCAGGCGCCGGTGTAGTGCTGCGACTGCGATGAATTCGATATGACTGTTGCAAGTCGGGCAAAATTCCCTGCTCGACCAAGTAGCCATTGAGTGCCTCAATGATGGGTTCAAGATCAAATAAAATATCGCTGCGCAGCAGCGGCAATATCAAATCATGGCTATCCGTTTCCGTATCAAACTTGCACCAAGCCAGATACAGCAAATTCAAAAACACATCGGGACGAAACGGGTTGTGCGCAATGCTCAGAGTTTCGCGCTCGAGCACATGCGACAAGCGCATGGTCAGCGCCGCGTACTGCTGCGCGCAGTCGAGCTCGAGACTGCGACTGACGCGGCCGAGCGCGAGTTTCTTATCCATCTCGGCATAACTGACCAAGCAAAAATCGGCGTCTTCAAGGTCCACCGCCGCCTCTACCGGGGCCAGCAAGCGCGTGATTTCGGCGCGCAAACCGTGCTCGAGTTCCAATGCCGCCAAGTGAAAAAATGCATAGGTATTTTTTTTCAAACTCTGACCGGCATGAAAACTTAAATTAGCTTGACGCGAATCCGCGCTGTGTTCCGACAGCGCCAGCAAGGCATTGGCCAAGCGGGCAGAAAATGCGTCGAGCTGGGCAATCACCAAATGCGTCGCCACCTCTGCCATACCACGCCACACGTCCTGACCAGTTGGCCTGGTGTGCTTCGATGTCTGGGTCGTAGAGGGATGCATGATAGAGCCTGGTCAAGCGATCATTGGCAATGCGTGCGGATGCGCTGGACCGAGGTCGAATTCAGTTCAATCCGACTAAGGAAGTGCGCTCAATAATGCGTTAAAGCAATATGCTCACTATATACGGTTAATTTCCATGTGGAAATATTACATTGGCAATTTCGCGCGGATTTGCAGTATAAAGCTCAGGATAGGCACAGGCTGGTTTCAAATCTGAAACAATTATGGCAATTTGTAAGTGCTGGACGCCACAAATTCGGTCGATAACAAGTAAGCAAGGGCAGTTTTGCTCTAAAATAGACAGTTAGACTTCTTTTCGTTTAGTTTGATGCAATATTCATACCCTATATGACGCCTCCACATTCTCCCGCTGCAAAGCCGACCGCGGCAACAGCGGCACCGACATTCGAAGCCGCCATGGCTGAACTGCAGGAACTCGTCAATCTCATGGAAGCTGGCCAACTGCCGCTGGAACAATCGCTGAGCGCCTATGAACGCGGGTTTGAATTGATTCGCCAGTGCAGCACGCAGCTAGACAAAGTCGAACAGCAAGTCAAAGTATTGGAAAACGGCATGGTCAAAGCATTCCAAGGCTCGGCTGACGAGGATTTGTCATGAGCGAGCAGTTCCGTAGCTGGATGCGAGATATCCAGCAAGACTGCGAAGCAGCCTTGGCGCAATTTCTTCCCGCAGCCAGCACGTTGCCGCAGCACTTGCATGCAGCGATGCGTTATGCCGCGCTCGACGGCGGTAAACGCATACGACCGCTGCTGGTGCATGCAGCCGGGCAATTATTCAATGCACCGCAAGACGCCTTGCGGCGCGCCGCTGCAGCCGTGGAAATGATCCACGTGTATTCGCTGGTGCACGACGATATGCCTTGCATGGATGACGACGCCCTGCGCCGCGGCAAGCCAACGGTGCACATCGTGTATGATGAGGCCACCGCTCTGCTGGTGGGCGACGCCTTGCAAGCGCAAGCCTTTCTGGTACTGGCAGAAGGCGCTGGCAGTGCCGCTGGCAAGCTCGAGATGGTGCGTATTCTGGCACAAGCAGCAGGTTCGGTAGGGATGTGCGGCGGTCAAGCCATCGATTTGGCCAGCGTTGGATTAGCGCTCACGCGCGAACAACTCGAGCAAATGCATAAACTGAAAACCGGTGCCTTGCTGCGCGCTGCGGTTTTGCTCGGTGCCGGCAGTGGTAAGCTGTTGGCAGCGGTGGAACTGAGCGCCCTCGATGCCTACAGTGCCGCCATCGGCCTGGCTTTCCAAGTGGTCGACGACATCCTCGATGCCAGTGCTGATTCCGTCACGCTAGGAAAAACCGCCGGCAAAGATGCCGCCGATAATAAACCCACGTATGTCAGCTTGCTCGGTCTGTCTGCTTCCCGCTTATTGGCGCAACAACTCTGTGAACAAGCTCACACCGCCCTGCAAATTTTTGGCGCACCGGCCCACCACCTGCACGATCTGGCCGATCTGATCGTGCAACGACAAGCGTAAACAGCCGTATCCTATGACGAAATTACTTCAACAAATCAATTCACCGGCTGATCTCCGCCAACTGACACGCCAGCAATTACATCCGTTTGCCGACGAATTACGCCAGTACGTGCTCGATTCGGTATCCAAAACCGGTGGCCATCTGTCTTCCAATCTCGGCACGGTGGAACTGACGATCGCCCTGCATTATGTGTTCAACACCCCGGAAGACCGTTTGATATGGGATGTCGGCCATCAAACCTACCCGCACAAAATTCTTACCGGCCGACGCGACCAAATGCATACGCTGCGTCAAATCGACGGCATTTCCGGCTTCCCACGGCGCGCTGAAAGCATTTACGATACCTTCGGCACGGCGCACTCCTCGACCTCGATCTCGGCCGCCCTTGGCATGGCTCTGGCCGCGCGCAGCAAAGGTGAAAGCCGGCATGCCGTCGCCGTCATCGGCGATGGTTCCATGACCGCCGGTATGGCCTTCGAAGCGCTCAACAATGCCGGCATCTACGATGACATCAATCTGCTGGTCGTGCTCAACGATAATGACATGTCGATTTCGCCGCCGGTCGGCGCGCTCAACCGCTATCTGGCGCGCCTGATGTCAGGAAAATTCTATGCAGCGGCGCGCAATGTCGGCAAATCGGTGCTGCCGTCACCGATGCTGGAATTGGCCAAGCGTTTCGAAGAACATGCCAAAGGCATGCTGGTGCCGGCCACTATGTTTGAAGAATTCGGCTTCAATTACATCGGCCCCATCGACGGCCATGATCTTGAATCACTGATCCCTACCCTGGAAAATATTCGCCACCTCAAAGGCCCGCAATTCCTGCATGTGGTGACCAAAAAAGGCCAAGGCTACAAGCTGGCCGAAGCCGATCCGGTGCTCTACCATGGTCCTGGCAAATTCAATCCGGCAGTCGGCATTACGCCCAGCGCCAGCAGCAAGAAAACCTATACCCAAGTATTCGGTGAATGGTTGTGCGACATGGCGGCG
Source organism: Undibacterium sp. 5I2 (assembly GCF_035019605.1). Taxonomy (NCBI): domain Bacteria; kingdom Pseudomonadati; phylum Pseudomonadota; class Betaproteobacteria; order Burkholderiales; family Oxalobacteraceae; genus Undibacterium; species Undibacterium sp. 5I2. Next base: position 42,748 of record NZ_JASJVS010000006.1, read on the forward strand.
AGCGACAATAAGCTGGCCGCAATCACCCCAGCCATGCGTGAAGGCTCGGGCATGGTTGAATTTGAAAAACGCTATCCGCAACGTTACTATGATGTCGGCATCGCCGAACAACATGCCGTCACCTTTGCCGCCGGTCTGGCATGCGAAGGCTTGAAGCCGGTACTGGCAATCTATTCCACCTTCTTACAACGCGGCTACGACCAACTGATTCACGATGTCGCGCTGCAAAACCTCGACGTCACCTTCGCACTCGACCGTGCCGGGCTGGTCGGTGCCGATGGTGCTACCCATGCCGGTAATTACGATCTGGCTTTCCTGCGCTGCATCCCGAATATGGTGATCATGGCACCGTCCGATGAAAACGAATGCCGTCAAATGCTGACCACCGGCTACCGTTATCCGGGCCCGGCGGCGATTCGCTACCCACGTGGTGCCGGCTGTGGTGCCGTGGTGACGAAAGACCTCGAAGCGCTGCCTATCGGTAAAGGCGAAATCAAACGCAAGGGCAGCGGCATCGCGATTCTGGCGTTCGGCTCGATGGTACAGCCAGCCTTGCAGGCGGCCGAGCGGCTCGACGCCAGTGTCGCCAATATGCGCTTCATCAAACCGCTCGATGTGGAATTGCTGCGCTCGCTGGCAGCCAGCCATAGCGCCTTGGTCACGGTAGAAGAAGCCAGCATCATGGGCAGTGCCGGTTCGGCCGTGGCCGAAGCGCTGGCCGCCGCCGGCATCAGCATACCCCTGCTCATGCTCGGCTTGCCTGATCAATTCATCGATCATGGCGACGTTGCTGTACTGCTGCGCGATTGCGGGCTCGATGCCGCCGGCATGGAAGCCTCGATCCGCCAACGCTTCCCAGACTTGACCGACAGCAGAGCGGCAGCGGCATAAGCGCGTCTACCCAGCAGCCAGAGCGGCAGAACGGAGTCGGCCGCAAAGGCTCCTAGCGAAGCGCCAAGCTGCGTGCAGCCGCAGGCGTGGCCCGAACTGCCGGACGGCTACTCGCGCCATCGCGGTCGATCTTGAACACGCTGACCGTTTGCGCCAGTTCGCTGGCCTGATCCTGCAGTAACTGCGTGGCCGCCGCCGCCTCTTCCACCAGCGCAGAATTCTGCTGCGTGACCTGGTCCATTTGGGCAATCGCCTGATTGACCTGGTTGATGCCCTCGCTTTGCTCGCGGCTGGCGTTGGCGATCTCACCAACGATCTGCGTCACCTGATGCACATTGTCCACCATGGTGCTCATGGTGGTGCCGGCGCGCTCGACTAACTCGGTACCGAGTCGTATCTTGCCGACCGAATCATCGATCAGCACTTTGATTTCCTTGGCCGCCGCCGCCGAGCGCTGCGCCAAATTGCGTACCTCGGAAGCCACCACCGCGAAGCCGCGCCCCTGCTCGCCCGCGCGCGCCGCCTCAACCGCCGCGTTGAGTGCCAGAATATTGGTCTGGAAGGCGATGCCGTCGATCACGCTGGTGATATCGACGATCTTGCGCGACGACTCGTTGATGGCGTTCATCGTGCTGACCACCTCCACCATCACCTGCCCGCCTTGGGCCGCGGTGTTCGAGGTGCCATCGACCAGTTTGCGCGCATGCTGTGCGTTGTCAGAGTTTTGTTTGACGGTGCTGGTTAACTCCTCGATTGAGGCGGCGGTTTCTTCCAGCGAACTGGCCTGGGTTTCGGTGCGCGATGACAGCTCCATGTTGCCCGTCGACAATTCCTGCGATCCCAGATTGATCAACTCGGCACCCTGCCGCACACGCGACACGGTAGCCAACAAATCCTGCTGCATGCGGCGGATCGCCATCAACAGCCGGCCGATCTCGTTGTTACCGGCGTCATCGATGCTTTCGGTCAAATCACCCTGCGCCACTCGGTCCAGCAGTGCGACGGCGTGCTCCAGCGGTGTGATCACCACGTTTTTCAGAAAAATGTGTACCCCGGCCACCATGGCCAGCGCGGTCATCAACCCCAGTGCCACCAGCCACATGACGATACCGTATTCCTTCTGACGGGAATCCATCAGCGCGGTGACCTGCTCATCGCTGAGCTTCTGGTATTTTTCCAGCAGCACCGAAAATGCTGTCCCAGTTGGGCTCAGCTCGCGCACGTTGATCACCGTAAAAGCATCGGCATCGTCGCGTGCCAGCGCCGCCGAGGCGCGCTCGAGCACTTGCGACTGCGCCCGGCCGGCGGCGATCAGACTTTTCTGCAGCTCGACATCCTGGCCCTCGTAGCGGGCGGCCTTTTCATACTTGTCGATGTAGTCGAGCGTGCGTTGGTACGACTTATTTGCGGTAGCGAGGGCAAGGTCACGGTCGGCCGGCTTGCCGCCATCCTTGATCGTGGAGTAAGCGCGGATCTGCGCCGAGCGCGTACGCGTGGTGTCTTTGTAGGCATCGTTGATGGTGATCACTTGCGAGCTGATCTGGTGCATGGTTGCCATCGCCTGGTTCGATTGCCGAAGCGAATACAGTCCGAGCGCCGCGCCGACCAGCAACATCGCCGCAAACAGGAACAGTACCGCCAACAAACTTACACGGATAGTCATATTCTTCATATCAACTCCAAGAGAGTGCTAGACAAAGGTTGCATTTTAGCAATATATTGAGCCTGAAGATAGCATTAATTTGCTGACTAATAGTCACAAAACAGCGTTTGCTGCCTCATGCCTGCAAAAGACGTGGCTGATTCAACACACACCCTGCAGCAAAAGCGCTGGCTGATTGACAGGACAACTTAATCGTCGCAAGCGACGATCCATTAAGTTGTTTTAACAGAAAAAAAAGTGCCCTTGATCGACCCTCCCACCCTGAAGGCACTGACGTGCCACTGGATTCCTGCCTACGCAGGAATGACGAGGCGAGAGCATGGGAGAATGACATGTTGGCCAGTTGGAGTAATGATACCGACTGAAAACCCTTTTGCGACAGCCTCTTTAGGTCGGGTTTTCAAACCCTAGTCAGGTTGTTCCAATGACGAATTCAGCGCAGCCTCTAAACTCAAACCAAGCTCATCACTCATTCCCATTTTCGCCAGACAACTGCGAAAATATTCGGGATTCGAGCGGAGTAACTGTTTCGATTTATCAAAGGCACCACGCACAGAATCCCCATACGCTTCCCTGGCTTTGTCCCATGCTTGTTTCGGAATGCATGTGCATTTTTTTTCCATCATCATCAAATCAATGATGTCCCGGCTCATCACGCTTTTGTCAGCGTAACGATCAGCGTTGGCCAATAATTTCTCTGCGAACAAATCCGTGCTGGTCAAGCATGGGACCGGCAAGCTTGCGACCATCATTCCACTCAATTCAATTCTGGCTTCTCTAACGATCTCAAATTTAATCGGCGTTCCATCAGCAGAAATGACAGCACGAATGCCATCTCGATCAGCGCGCACGTCTCTCATCAGTTCAATTGGCTGTGAAAAAATATCACCAAGCCCATTATTGAACACTGAATTTCTTAGCTTCCGATAACCATCTTGGTCCGCGCACAGAAAATCAATGTCGATGGACTCACGGAATTCGCCGTACAGAAGCGAAATTGCTGTACCGCCACCAAAATAGCATTTTGTGTCCAGAAGAAATTCCGGGTTCATTTTTTTGAGGATGCTGAGTACCTTTTGATGATGTTCGCGCTCAAACATTCAGTACTCCGTGCCCGTATTGTTGTGTTAACCGAGCGATCAACTCCGCTTCACCAGGAAGCAAGCTCTCAATATCGAGGAATCGCCAATTATTCTCGTAGAGTGCGAATGCTTCCTCTTCCTCAATCTGTCGAACCACACGGTTCCAAGCAAGCAAAGCGAGCTGAGGATAGTCGTCAATCTGCAGTTGGGTAGCCATCATATGTCCCTATGCGAGTTTCATTCCATTCGGCCAACAGACCCTACGGAAGTGCCGGCCATTTATCCTGACATTTCCAAGATCGACTGCCAGCGCAGTTTTTTCAAGCAAACAACCACTCACGCTGACCTTGCCCGGCATAACTGCGCGGGGCCGTGGCATCATCAGCGAGTGTCACAATTTCATAGGCATCCGGGTCTGCCAGCAACACGCGCAGCAATTGATTGTTCAAACCGTGGCCCGATTTGTGCGCGGTGTAACTGGCCAATAAAGGATGACCAACCAAGTACAAGTCGCCGATGGCATCGAGAATTTTATGCCGGACGAATTCATCATCGAAGCGCAGACCGTCGGAATTGAGGATGCGGTACTCATCCATGACGATGGCATTTTCCATCGAACCGCCGCGTGCGAGGCCAATGCCGCGCAACATTTCCACATCCTGCATGAAGCCGAAGGTACGCGCACGCGCAACATCTTTGATAAAGGAATCGGTTTCAAAATCGACCACTGCAGTTTGCACCGTACCGTCGACCGCCGGGTGATTGAATTCGATGAAAAAATTCAATTTAAAGCCCTGATAAGGCGACAAGCGCGCCCATTTTTCGGTCGCGCCGCTGCCTTCGCGAATTTCCACCGGTTTGAGCACACGGATGAATTTGCGCGCCGCAGCCTGTGATTGCAAACCGGCTTGCTGTAACAAATACACGAAGGACGAGGCCGAACCATCCATGATGGGAATTTCTTCGGCACTGACATCGATATACAGATTATCGATGCCCAGACCGGCACAGGCCGACAGCAAGTGCTCCACCGTCGAGACCCGCTGCCCCTGATTTGACAAGGTCGAAGCCATGCGCGTATCGCCGACGCTCATGGCAGTGGCCGGAAACAGCAGTGGCGGCACCAGATCGGTGCGGGTGAAGACAATGCCAACATCGACTGGGGCCGGACGCAGCACCAGTTCAACCTTGGTACCGGAATGCAGGCCGACACCGATGGTTTTGACCGATTGTTTGATGGTTGTTTGCTTTAACATGGCGCTATTATAACGATTCGTCTGATAAAACGGGTTTCCTTAAGCCGCACGCGGCGACGAAAAAAACAGCGCCAGCCGTCAGGCCGTACGCTGTTTTCAAGACGCTCGACGGCGTCACCAGCTTACGCTAATTGCGCGAGCAAAGTTTCGGCATTCGATACCTCAAACTTGCCGCCTTCTTCAATATTGAGTTGGGTAACAACACCATCAACCGCCAGCAAGGAGTAACGTTGCGAACGTGTACCCATACCGAATTTACTGAAATCGGCCGACAGACCGAGGGCTTTACTGAAATCAGCATTGCCATCGGCCATCATGCGCACGATACCCGTGGCGTGTTGATCACGGCCCCATGCACCCATGACGAAGGCATCATTAACAGAAATGCACCAGATTTCATCAACGCCTTTTGCTTTTAAGGCAGCGGCTTGGGCAATATAACCAGGCACATGTTGAGCGGAACAAGTTGGCGTGTAAGCACCTGGCAAACCAAAAATCGCGATCGTTTTGCCTTTTACCAATTCAGCAACCTGAAATGTGTTCGGGCCTATGCTGCAAGTCTCGCCTGCGACTTCGATAAATTCTGCCAAGCTGCCAGCTGGTAAGTGTGCGCCAATTTGTATGCTCATTATGTTCCCTTTCATTAGATTCAATATACCCGAATTAAGATTACCTTTAAGGCAATTCAATATTCAGACTTGTGCAACGCCGGTCCAAAAACCCGGTGCGCAGGCACTCAGTATGCCTGAGAGCCGATAAATTTGCTCAGGGCGGAGCAATTCACCGCAGCGACGGCGGCCGCGCGAGGGCAGAATATTTTTTGTTACGCTCTATTTCCCGGTCGCCCACGCAAATGCGCTACAGCAATGCTAGGATGGAGCAATGAGGCGTCGCGCGTCGCTGTAAAGCATAAATAAGTTCATTTCAGTCTACATTTTCAAGCCATAATGTTTTCCGTATTGAAACAAACCTCAAGCCGACGGCAGCGCCCATGGATCGCTTTTATACTGGAAAACTAATGAACTTCGTCTTTACCCCAGCTCATCACCGCTTCAAACGCATGGCGCTGGCCTGCGCCGGCACCGCTGCCCTGCTGCTCGGCTGCGGTGGTGGTGGTGGTTCGTCGGCACCGGTGGCGGCAACGACGGCACCAGTGATCCCGCCAACGGTGAGCATCGATGTATTCGGTGCGCGCGGTGCCAGTCTCACTGCCATCGTCAGCGCCACCAATTGTTCCGCCACCCCGAGCGTGAGCTGGCAAACTTCATCGGGCGGCGCACTCGGCAGTGGTCTGACAATACAAGACACTCAAGCGACGGCCACCATCAGCGCCACCGCAACTTGCTCTACAGCTACCGCTACCGAAACCCTCAGTGCCAACTCGGTCTATAGCACGCTGGCAGCGTTTGCGGTCTTACAAAACGGTAAAGCCATTGCTTGGGGCAATCCGGTTTGGGGCGGCGACACCAGCGGTGCTGCGGCACTGAGTAATATCAGCCAATTGTATCCATCGGAGCGCGGCTTTGCCGCCTTGATCAATAACGGCAGCGTCGGCTTATGGGGCAGTTCCTATCTCGACATCAGCAGCGCCACCAGTGCGCTGACCAATATCGCCAGCATCATTCCCGGTCGGGTAGCGTATTTCGGCATTAAAAAAGACGGGAGCTTGACGGCCTGGGGCGTGGCGCGCGGTTTGATCACGCAAAACGATGTCGCTTTCAATGACGCCAACGCCGGCCTGAGCGCCGCCACTTTGGCCAGCTTAGTCAATATCAAAAGCATCGCCTCGACCGAAGGGGCCTATGCCGCGCTTAAAAACGACGGCAGCGTGGTGGCCTTCGGCGACGCCGATTCCGGCGGCGACGCCAGCTCGGTGCAAACACAGTTACTCAACGTAAAACAAATCGTCGCGACCAATTATGACTTCGTAGCGCTGCGCAACGATGGCAGCGTAGTTGGCTGGTCGGGCAGTTTCGGTTGGTCGACCCCGACCTCCGCACAACTACTGTCGAACATCAAAAGCCTCAGCACCAACGGTGCCGTCGGCGTCGCCCTCAGTTCCAGCGGGACGGCGACCGCCTTTGGCGACATCACGCAAGTTGACGCTGTCGACACCAGTTCCGTAGCCAGCTTACTGACTAACATCGTCAGCATCAGCGCCACGCAGACCGCCTTCGCCGCCATCCGCAGTGATGGCAGCGTGGTCAGTTGGGGCGATCTGCCGCGCATGCAAGGCAGTCTTAACAGTGTGCAACCCGCCTTGGTCAATGTGAAGTCGCTGTACAGCAGCGACTACGCCTTCGCGGCCTTGAAAAATGACGGCACCGTGGTTACTTGGGGGCAGGCCGAATCGGGTGGTGACAGCAGCGCGGTCGCCGCCCAATTGAATAATGTCGTAGCCATCAGCGCGAATCACTATGCCTTTGCCGCGCTCAAAGCCGATGGCAGCGTAGTCACTTGGGGCATGGCCAGTAAGGGCGGCGACAGCAGCGCGGTAGCCGCTAAACTGACACAAGTCCGGGCAATTTACGCCACCGCCTTGGGTGCCTTTTTGGCCGTCAGTAAAGATGGTAGCTTCACTACATGGGGCGATCAATGGGCGGGTGGCGGCAGTGTCCCGGCCAGTTTGAGCAAAATCCCTTACTCCGGCTGACCGCCGGCACGCTCCTTTTTTTGCAAAGACCTAACATGACCAACTCAGCTTATCGCCGCACTTCCCTGCTTGCCATCCTGCTCAGTGCCAGCGTGTTGGCCGCGCCGCCGGCAGCGGCCAATGCCAGTGCCCAAGCGCGCGCGCGCCCGGAGCAAAAGCTCACGCAATTAATCGTCAAGTATCACAATGAAGTCACGTACGCATCGGCCGCAGCCGCGGCCAGCGGCGCGCCCATCAACGCGCAGTTGCAAATACAGGCGCAACGGCTGACGCGCTTGCAAGGACTGGCGCAAAGCTATGGCAGCAGTCTGAGCGTACAGCGGCAGATTGTCACCGGCGCTTGGGTGTACCGCTCGGCAGTGCCGTTGACAGCGCTGCAGATGCGCACACTGGCGCGGCACATCGCGGCGGCTGACAGTTCCATCGACTATGCCGAACCCGACTATATTCGTCACGCCATGACGACCCCTGCCGATCAATGGGATATCCAAGCCTCGGCCAGCCAACCGGGCAGCATCAACTTACCCGGTGCCACGGCGCTCAGCAGCGGTGCCAATATCATCGTGGCGGTACTCGATACCGGTTATCGCCCACATCGCTCGCTCGTGCCCAACTTGATCGCGGCACCGAGTGGCAGCGGCTACGGCTACAATTTCATCAGCGATGCCGCCACCGCACGCCTGACTCTGGCACCAGGCGCCAGCTCGGTACGCGGCCCGGATGCACTCGATCAGGGCGACTGGGTCAGCGATAACAGTTGCGGTAATTCAGACAGTTCTTGGCATGGTACTCACGTGGCCGGTACGATTGCCGCGCTCAATAATCCGGCTGGCACGGTCGGCATCGCTCCGAATGCGAAGATCTTGGCGCTGCGGGTATTGGGCAAATGCGGCGGCACCGATTCCGACATCGCCGATGCCGTTGCCTGGGCCGCTGGCATCCATGTCGCCGGCGTGCCCGATAATACCAACAAAGCCAATGTCATCAATCTTTCGCTCGGCGGCACCGGCATTTGCAGCAAGACTGCCGCGGCGGTATTTCAAAGCGCTATGGCGGCCGGCACCGTGGTCGTGGTCGCGGCTGGCAATGAGAGTCGGGATGCGAAATTATCGGCACCAGCCAATTGTCCCGGGGTGATTGCGGTGGCATCGAATGCCATCACCGGCGGCCGTGCCAGCTACTCCAATTACGGCGGCACCGTGGCCGTCACCGCCCCCGGCGGCGGCTTCACCAACGCGGCCGACGTGATCTATTCGACTCTGCCGAGTGGAAAAACCCTGTCCACCGATGATCAAACTTACGGCAGCATGGCCGGCACTTCACAAGCCACGCCGCACGTGGCAGCAGTCGTGGCATTGATGTTGGCCGTCAATCCTAAGCTGAACCCGGCCCAAATCAAGGCGATGCTGATCAAAACCGCCCGCAACGCACCGAGCAATTGCCCTGGCTGCGGGGCCGGGCTGGTCGATGCCAGCGCGGCGGTCAAGGCCGCTGCTGGTCAGTAAGCGGTTTTTTACACATAAAAAAACCCGCTGCATTCACATACAGCGGGTTTTTTGCCACTACAAGCAGCGCTGTTAATCCGCTTGTTTGCGCAGGAAAGCAGGAATATCGTAAGTTTCCATGCCATTTTTTTCCAATGCGCGCACGGTATCGGAAGCCGACTCGCGACGCCATACGGCTGGCTTGCTCAAACCTTCGAACGAGGTACCGGCACTACCCATACCATTCGACACCGTGGTGGTCGCCATCGCAGCGGCCATCATCGGTTCGTTATTGGTACCGGTACGCAGCATCGGCGTTTGTACCAGTTGGATATTTTTCTTACCGCGACCCAAACCGGTAGCTACCACGGTCACACGGATATCATCACCCATGGTGTCGTCGTAAGCGATGCCTTGGGCAATCGAAGCATCAGGAGCGGCAAAGGCGCGTACTGCCGCCATGACTTCCTTGATTTCTTTACCCTTGAGGCTACGGCTGGCAGTCACATTGACCAGTACGCCACGCGCGCCGGACAAATCGATACCGTCGAGCAGTGGCGAAGCCACGGCCTGTTCGGCGGCCAAACGAGCGCGATCGACGCCGGACGCAGTGGCCGTGCCCATCATCGCCTTGCCTTGTTCACCCATAATGGTTTTGACGTCATTGAAATCGACGTTGATATGACCAGGCACATTAATGATTTCGGCAATACCGGCAACGGCATTATTGAGCACATCATCGGCATGCTGCAGCCATTCGATCATGCTGTCATCTTCGTAAATCTCTTCGAGCTTCTCGTTGAGAATGATGATCAGGGAATCGACATGCTGTGACAAAGCTTCCAAACCTTCGTCGGCGATGTCCATGCATTTTTTTCCTTCATAGGAAAACGGCTTGGAAACCACCGCGACCGTCAGGGCGCCGAGTTCTTTCGCTACTTGTGCCACCACCGGTGCCGCACCAGTGCCGGTACCGCCACCCATACCGGCAGCGATGAAGACCATGTGCGCACCACGCAATGCATCTTCGATACGCGCACGGGATTCTTCCGCCAGCTTGCGGCCGACTTCCGGTTTCATCCCCGCGCCCAAACCGGTTTCACCGATTTGTATCACGTTATGCGCTTTCGATTGCAGCAAAGCCTGTGCATCAGTGTTGGCCGCGATGAACTCCACGCCCGAAACACCTTTATTAATCATATGCTGTACCGCGTTGCCGCCTGCGCCACCGACGCCGACAACCTTAATTACGGTGCCTTGTGTGGCGTTATCAACCATATCGAACTCCATCATGACTCCTTCAGGTAGGCAGTTATCAGTCGCTAATTATCACACTATGTGACAACTAGCGACTGACAACTGTATATCAGACTATTATAAAATGACTACACCAATTGTGATACAAAAAGCTGACTAAAAATTCCCCAAAAACCACTCTTTCATGCGTTGCCAGACCGCTTTGGCAGAACCTTCCTGCCGCGTGACCAAATGACCGCGCAAATACTGCTTCTTCGCTTCCAACAACAAGCCTAAAACGGTGGCATAACGTGGACTGCGCACGACATCGGCGAGCTGGCCACTGTAGGCCGGCATACCGAGTCGCGTCGGTTTCAAGAAGATATCTTCGGCCATTTCGACCATGCCCGGCATGGCAGCAGAACCACCGGTGAGCACAATGCCGGAAGAGAGCACATCTTCATAACCTGATTCGCGCACGACTTGATGAACCAGCGCGAATAATTCTTCTACCCGCGGCTCGATCACTGCCGCCAATGCTTGGCGCGACAATGAGCGCGGCCCGCGATCGCCCAGACCAGGCACTTCGAGGGTATCGGACGGATCGGCCAACACTTGTTTGGCTACCCCGAAACGTACCTTGATTTCTTCTGCTTCCGAAGTCGGCGTGCGTAAGGCCATCGCAATATCATTGGTGATCTGATCACCGGCGATAGGAATCACCGCCGTGTGGCGAATCGCACCTTCGCTGAATACCGCCACATCAGTGGTACCACCGCCGATATCGATCAACACCACGCCGAGTTCTTTTTCATCACGCGTCAAGACGGCTTCGGCCGAAGCCATCGGTTGCAGGATCAGATCCGATACTTCCAAGCCGCAGCGCCGCACGCACTTGACGATGTTCTGCACCGCCGACACCGCGCCGGTAACGATATGCACTTTCACTTCGAGGCGAATACCGCTCATGCCTATCGGTTCGCGCACATCATCTTGACTATCGACGATGAATTCCTGCGGCAGCGTGTGCAGCAATTGCTGATCGGTAGGAATATTCACCGCCTTGGCCGTTTCAATCACGCGCGCCACATCGGCCGCTGTGACTTCTTTATCCTTGATGGCGACCATGCCGCTGGAATTGAAGCTGCGAATATGGCTGCCGGCAATGCCGGTATACACCCGGCTGATCTTACAATCGGCCATCAGCTCAGCTTCTTCCAGCGCCCGCTGAATCGACTCGACGGTCGCCTCGATATTGACGACCACGCCTTTTTTCAAGCCCTTCGATTCGTGCTGTCCGAGGCCGATGATTTCATGCCGTCCATCGGGCATGACCTCGGCCACTACCGCGACAATTTTGGAAGTGCCGATATCTAGGCCAACGATGAGATTTTTTGCGTCTTTTGTCATGTCTTTCCACTTACACTATGTATAAGAGACTCTGGTATTCAGAGCTTCTTTTTCTGTTTCATTCCTACCGCGCTGTGACTCGACTTCAGTGCCAGGCCATTCGGATACCGCATGTCCACACTTTCAATACTATCTTGTAAGCTGGCGATCAGTTGCGGATAAACGGTCAATAATTTATCCACCCGTCCTTTGATCGTCGCGCCATCCTGCACGCGCCCCAATTCGACTTGCATGCCGTTATTGAGTTTTACACTCCAGGCATAGCGGTTTGAATATTTCACCGCCTCCGGTGCCAAGCCGATGCGGGCAAACCAAGTTTTCAATTGCACGTACTGCTGCAGCACCTCGCGCGAACTGCCATCGGGGCCGGCCAGCGCGATCAGATCGGCATCTTCTTCGGCTTCGGCGAGGTTGGCGGTAAACACCTCGCCAGCCACAGAAATCAACTGTCCATCATCGCCCCAGGTACCGATGGCAACATGCTCCTCAAGCGTGACGCTGAGCTTGTTCGGCCATTCGCGCTGGACGCTGGCACGGCGCACCCACGGTACGCTTTCAAAGGCGGCGCGCACGTTGTCGAGATTGGCGGTGAAAAAATTTCCGCGAATTTTCGGCAAGGCAGTATTTCTGATCGTCAGCGGATTCACGTGCCGCAAGGGCTCTGCATTGCTGCCCGCGACCTGAATCACGGTCAAGGTAAACATCGGCCGTCGGATCACCCACCACACGCCGGATAACATCAAGGCGAGCAAAACGGCGCCCAACAAGGCATTCGCAGTATTGTTCATCAATTTGATGTCTTGCCACATGGTATAGGCTCTCCGTGCTTCGGTTTACTTGGTTTCGGTGCGAATTTTCAAACGCGCTGTCTGTAAAATTTTCAGACACAGATCTTCATAGCTGAGACCAGTCGCCTTGGCCGCCATCGGCACGAGCGAGTGACTGGTCATGCCGGGCGAAGTGTTAATTTCCAGCAGAAACGGCTTTTGATCCGATTCGCGCAACAGCACATCGACGCGCGCCCAGCCTTCACAATCGACCGCGCGGTAAGCTTCCACCGCCATCTCGGCGATCTCGGCGCTGAGTTCCGGCGCTAACTCGGCCGGACACACATAGCGGGTATCATCGGTGAAGTACTTGTTTTGGTAATCGTAATTGCCATCGGGTGCGACGATTTCAATGATGGGCAGAGCATACGCATCGGCACCGCGACCCAATACCGCTATCGTCAGTTCGCGCCCGGCCACAAATTCTTCTGCCAGCACGATGTCATCGAACTGCGCTGCCAACTGGTAGGCCGTACGCATTTCCGAATAACCGGCCACTTTGGTGATACCGATGGTCGAACCTTCGTGCGGCGGCTTGATAATCAAGGGCAAACCGAGTTCATCCGGCACCAGACGCAATTCAGTCTGCGGCGTCAGCACCGCATATTTCGGGGTCGACAGACCATGGGTTTGCCAAATGCGCTTGGTGAAAATTTTATCCATTGCAATCGCCGAAGCCATCACACCACTCCCGGTATACGGCAGATTCAATTGTTCCAACACACCCTGCAAGCTGCCATCTTCGCCATAGCGGCCATGCAGTGCAATGAAGACGCGGTCGAATTTTTCTGCCGCCAGTTCGGCGATGCTGCGCTCGGCAGGATCGAAAGCATGGGCATCGACTCCTTTGCTCTGCAAGGCCGCCAACACCCCTTGGCCGGACAGGATGGAGATATCGTGTTCGGCCGAACGCCCGCCGAACAAGACGCCAACTTTACCTAATGCTTTATTATTCAATTCTGTCATGATCTTCGCGTATTCAATAAATTAACTCTACTCTGTTGCCAAGCAAAGAGCTTACTTCGCCTGCGTCAATCTGGCCGGCACCGTACTGATGGAACCCGCCCCCATGACGATGAGGACGTCACCACCTTTTAACATATGCAGCAAGGTGTCCGGCATATCGGCGATGTGCTCGACAAACAGCGGTTCCACTTTGCCACCGACGCGCACGGCACGCGTGAGTGCACGGCCATCGGCCGCTACCAATGGCGCTTCACCGGCGGCATACACTTCCGCCAATACGACGGCATCGGCACTGGCCATCACCTTGACAAAGTCTTCAAACAAATCGCGTGTGCGGGTATAGCGATGCGGCTGAAACGCCAGCACCAACCGCCGTCCCGGATAGGCACCACGCGCTGCCGCCAGCGTGGCCGCCATTTCCACCGGGTGATGGCCATAATCATCGACCAAAGCAAAACTGCCACTGCCGTCGGCACAGGCAATCTCGCCGTAACGGGTGAAGCGCCGTCCGACCCCATTGAATTCTGACAAAGCCTTCTGGGTCGCGCTGTCGGCAACGCCGATTTCACGGGCAATGGCAATGGCTGCACAGGCATTCTGCACATTGTGCATGCCCGGTTGATTGAGGCTGATTTGCATATCGGGATAACCCTCATGCACCACGGTGAAATGCATCTTCCCATCGGCCGCGCGGGCATCGACGGCACGCACTTCGGCCTCGGGATGAAAGCCGTAAGTGACGATGGTTTTGGAAATCAAGGGCATGATTTCACGTACATTAGCATCATCGAGACAGAGCACGGCGACACCATAAAATGGCAAACGTTGGGTGAATTCGACGAAGGCTTGCTTGAGCCGCGAAAAATCATGCCCATAGGTTTCCATGTGATCGGCATCGATATTGGTAATGACTTCAATCACCGGCAACAGGTTGAGAAACGAGGCATCTGACTCATCTGCTTCGGCGACGATAAAATCGCCGCTACCAAGCTTGGCATTGGCACCGGCGCTGTTGAGGCGGCCACCGATGACAAAGGTGGGATCGAAACCGCCCTCGGCCAAAATACTCGCAACCAAGCTGGTGGTGGTGGTCTTGCCATGGGTGCCGGCGATGGCGATACCACGTTTCAGTCGCATTAATTCAGCCAACATCAAGGCGCGCGGGACAATCGGAATATGGCGCGCACGTGCTGCCACAACTTCCGGGTTATCGTCTTTCACGGCCGTCGAGGTCACTACTGCATCGGCACCGATGATCTGTTCGGCCGCATGACCGATACTGACCTTGGCACCGAGACTGGCCAGGCGCTGCGAAGCGGCATTGCTGCTGAGGTCGGAACCGGAAATGGTATAGCCGAGATTGAGCAAGACTTCGGCAATCCCGCTCATGCCCGAGCCACCGATACCGACAAAATGAATGTGTTTAACTTTATGTTTCATACTAAGGATTCCAGAATTTTCGCAATGTTCTCACTCGCCGCCCGCTCACCGAGTGCATGCGCCGCTTGCGCCAACTGCAGACAGTCGGCGCGGCTGAGCGCAGTAAGGCGCGCGGCCAACACGGCCGGCGTGAGCTCGGACTGCGGCAGGCAGAGCGCGGCCTGATGCTGTGCCATCCAAGCAGCGTTTTGTTTTTGATGTGAGGTACTCGAGGCCATGAACGGCACCAAAATACTGGCTACCCCAGCGGCCGTCAACTCCGACACCGTGATCGCACCGGCGCGGCACACCACCAGATCGGCAGCGCCATAACACTGTGCCATATCATCGATGAAGTCGACCACATTGGCCGTCACACCGGCACGCGCATAATTGTCGCGCAAGGCGGCGATATGCTGCTTACCCGATTGATGCGTGACCTGCGGACGCTGTTCCGGTGCCAGCAACGCCAAGGCTTGCGGCAGCATATCGTTGAGTACTTTGGCACCCAAACTGCCACCGACCACCAAGATGCGCAAGGGCCCGCTACGCTCGGCGTAACGCTGCTGCGGTGGCGGCAATTGACAAATCTCGCTACGGATCGGATTCCCACTGACCAAGGCTTTGGCATCCTTGACGGCCGTTGGCAAACCAAACAGCAATTTGCTGGCAAACGGTCGCAAGGCCCGATTCGATAACAGTAACACCGCATCGGCATTCATCAGCACCAAGGGTTTGCCGCACAAACTGGCGACCAAGCCACCCGGCACCGTGACATAACCGCCCATGCCGAGTACCACATCCGGGCGGCGTTTCAGCATGATGCGCACACAAGTGAAGAAACTGCCGACCAGCTTGACGGCACCGCTCACTGTGTGCTGCCAACCCTTACCACGCAAACCGCTGAAGCTCAAACTATCGAGTACTATGCCGTGGGCTGGCACAATCTGCGCTTCCATGCCAGTGCGCGTGCCGAGCCAACTGACTTCCCAGCCGCGCGCGCGCATCAGATCGGCAATCGCCAAGCCGGGGAAAATATGGCCGCCGGTACCGGCTGCCATGATCAATAATTTTTTGTGTCGCAGCGGGCTCATGCTCGGCCTCCACGCATCAACACACGGTTTTCATAATCGACTCTGAGCAAAATCGCCAATCCTATACAATTAATCATCACACCCGAACCACCGTAACTCATCAACGGCAAGGTCAAACCTTTGGTCGGCAACAAACCGAGATTGACGCCCATATTAATGAAAGCCTGTACACCGATCCAGATGCCTATGCCTTTGGCAGTGAGGCCGGCAAAAGTTTGATCGAGCGCGATCGCTTGACGACCAATTTCAAAAGCACGTTTGAGTATCCAGTAAAATAATAAAATCACCACCATCACACCGACAAAGCCGAGCTCCTCACCGATCACGGCGAGTAGAAAATCGGTATGTGCTTCTGGCAGATAATGTAATTTTTCCACACTCGCACCGAGTCCGACGCCGAACAATTCACCGCGACCGAAGGCGATCAGCGAATGCGACAACTGGTAAGCCTTGCCGAGCGCATTATCTTCCTGCCAAGGGTTAAGGTAAGCGAAAATCCGTTCGCGCCGCCAGGGCGAAAGCACGATCACCATGGTAAAAATGCCGACCAAGGTGGCAGCGATACCGCCGAACCAAACGCCGTTAATCCCGCCTAAAAACAGAATACCCATGGCGATGCAAACGATCACGCCGAAGGCACCCAAATCCGGTTCCAACAGCAACAGCAAACCGACCACAGCGACGGCCGCCATCATGGGGAAAAAACCCTTGGTCAGTTTGTGCATGTATTCCTGTTTGCGCACCGTGTAATCGGCGGCGTACAAGACCATGAACAATTTCATGAATTCGGACGGTTGCAAATTAAATACCTTGAACGATAACCAACGTTTCGCCCCATTGACGCCCTTGCCCAGACCGGGAATCAGCACCGCCACCAGCAAGAGCAGGACAAACACAAACAAGTAAGGCGCCGCTTTTTGCCAAGTCGCGACCGGCACCCGAAACACCAAGGCGGCAGTGATCACCGAAACCAGCACGAACAGCGCTTGGCGCGTCAAAAAATGGGTGTTTTTGTAATTCGCATACTTGGGCGAATCGGGCAGTGAAATCGAGGCCGAATACACCATCACCACGCCCATCAACATCAGGATCATGGTGACCCAAATCAGGGGCTGGTCATAACTCATCATTTTCGAACGATGGACCAACTGCGTCTCCGGCCCGGGGGCAGAAAACGGTGACCATTTACGCAGCGGTAGCAGCATCTGACGCATCAGCAAATCTCCCCGCTGGCTAAAGCTTGTTCGCGTACCGCTTCGGCAAACACCTCGGCACGATGGGCGTAATTACGAAACATATCAAAACTGGCACAAGCTGGCGACAACAACACGGTGTCGCCACTCTGGGCTTGCGCCGCCGCCGCCGCTACCGCCTGTTCCAAACTGAGGCAATCGTGCAGCGGCACCGCTTGGGCGACGCCGCCGCTGAGCACAGCATGCAAGGCGGCGCGGTCTTGACCGATTAAGAACACTGCTTTGGCATAACGCGCCACGACATCGGCCAGCGGCGTGAAGTCCTGCCCCTTGCCGACACCACCGGCGATGAGGAGAATAGTTTTTTCGTTACTGCCCGAACTCTGACCCAAGCCACGCAGGGCAGCCACGGTGGCGCCGACATTAGTGCCTTTACTGTCGTCAATGTAGTCAACACCGATAATCGTATGGATCAGTTCTACCCGGTGCGGTTCGCCTTTGTATTCGCGCAAACCATGCAGCAAGGGTGCCAAGGGCAAACCGATGGCGCGACACAAAGCCAGTGCCGCCAAGGCGTTGGCGGCATTGTGCGCACCCCGAATTTGTAAGGCTTCGCTGGGCATGAGGCGATTGATCAGCACCGCTACCAAGTCGACCGGCGCGTCTTTCTTACGCCGGCGGCCGCTGGCCGGGGCATCTTCGGCCGCTACGGCACTGACCAGCCAAGCCATGCCGCTCTCATGTTGTAAACCAAGATCGTCGACCAGATCGGGCACATCGGTGCCGAATGTCACCACGCTGCCCGTGGGTTTGGCCATCGCCATCACCAGCGCTTCGTCACGATTGAGCACCTGTACCGTTTGTGGGCCGAAAATACGCGCTTTGTCGGCGCAATAGGCGGCCATACTGCCATGCCAGTCCAGATGATCCTGACTGATATTAAGCACCACCGCGGCATCGGCGGCCAAGCTGAAACAAGTATGTAATTGAAAACTCGACAATTCCAACACCCACACCTGCGGTAAATCTTCTTGCTCCAGACTCAAGCGTAAAACATCCAGCACGGCTGGACTGATATTACCAGCCACACGCGTCGACAAGCCGGCACGCTGGCACAGCAAACCAACCATACTGGTCACGGTGGTTTTACCGTTGGTACCGGTAATGGCAATCACTTTCGGTGCGTAGCCGCGCTGTTCGCGCAATTCGGCCAAGGCCAGCGCAAATAATTCCATCTCACCCCACACAGGAATGGCCAGCGCCGCTGCGGCCGGCACGATCAACGCCAATTCTTTTTGTGGTGCCAGGCCCGGGCTGACCAGCACGACATCGATATCCGTGAGCAGCTCAGCTTCGAATGCGCCGGCAATGAATTGTGCCGCTGGACAGTGTTCCTGCAAAGCGGCCAGAGACGGCGGTGCGCTGCGCGTATCGGCCACGCGCAGCACGGCACCGGCGCGCGCCAACCACTGCGCCATCGCCAAACCGGACTCACCGAGACCGAGCACCAAGACCTGTTTTCCAGACAAATTCATACGCACATTTTCCAACGACAGTGAAACCAACAGCAGTGTTAACGTAAATCAGCGTAACTTCAGCGAAGACAAACCGACCAAGACCAACAGCATGGTGATAATCCAGAAGCGCACCACTACCTGGGTTTCTTTCCATCCTTTTTTTTCAAAATGATGATGCAAGGGTGCCATCAGAAACAAACGCCGGCCGACGCCGAAGCGCTTTTTCGTCAGTTTGAAATACCCGACCTGCAAAATAATCGACACGGTTTCAGCCACGAAGATGCCACCCATGATGAACAATACGATTTCCTGACGCACGATCACTGCCACCGTACCGAGCGCCCCGCCCAAAGCCAGCGCCCCGACGTCGCCCATGAAAACTTGGGCCGGATGGGCATTGAACCAAAGGAAGGCCAGCCCGGCACCGACAATCGCACCGCAAAAAATCAGTAATTCGCCGGCCCCCGGTATATGCGGAATGAGTAAATACTTGGAATAGCCGACGTGACCGGATAAATAAGCAAACAGACCGAGCGCGGCACCGACCATGATGATGGGCATGATCGCCAAACCATCGAGACCGTCAGTAAAATTGACGGCATTACTGGTGCCGACGATGACGCAGTAAGTCAGGGCAATGAAACCCCACACGCCGAGCGGATAGCTGATAGTTTTGAAAAATGGTACGATCAAATCTGCTTTCGGTGGCAAATCCATGCTGAAGCCCGACTGTACCCAGGCAAACAGCAATTCCAAGATCTTGGAACTGCTCGGTGCCGACACCGAAAACGCCAGATAAAACGCAGCGGCCAAACCGATCAAGGATTGCCAAAAATATTTTTCGCGCGAACGCATGCCTTCCGGATCTTTATGCACTACCTTGCGGTAATCATCGGCCCAGCCGACGGCACCATAACCGAAGGTGACGATCATCACCACCCAGATGAAACGGTTGCTGAGGTCCGCCCACAGCAAAGTCGAGATGGCGATGGAAATCAAAACCAGCACGCCACCCATGGTCGGCGTACCCGATTTCACCAGATGCGTTTCCATTCCATAAGCGCGTACCGCCTGCCCGACTTTCAAACGAGTCAGCATGCGAATCACCGCCGGGCCGGCAAACAAGCCTATCGATAAGGCCGTCATGGTGGCAAACACTGCGCGGAACGTGATGAAACCAAAGACGCGCAAGAGTCCCAGATCCTGTTTGAAATATTCGGCTAACCAAAGCAACATGCTAGTGCATCCCTGTAATTTTTTGTTGTGAGTCTTTTACTGCCAGCAAATGCGCCACCACGCGTTCCATGCGCATGAAACGCGAGCCCTTGACCAATACCGTACTGTGCTCGGTGAGTCGCGCGTCGAGCGCGGCCAATAAGCTGCTCAAGTCGGAAAAATGCTGTGCGCCGGCACCGAATGAAGAGACGCTGTGGCTGACTAATTCACCGAATAAAAACAGCGTGCCGACACCGCGTGCGCGCGCATAATCACCGATTTCGGCATGGAATAATGCGCCTTGCTGGCCGACTTCACCCATATCACCCAGTACCAGTATCGTGTCGCCACCCAGCTGTGCCAGCACATCGATGGCGGCACGAACAGAATCGGGATTAGCGTTATACGTGTCGTCGATCACGGTGGCACCACCGGCGGCGCTATGGCGCTGCAAGCGTCCCTGTACCGGACGAAAATTTTCCAAACCGCTGACGATCAGCGCGGCAGCGATACCGATCGCCTGCGCGCAGGCGGCGGCGGCCAAGGCATTCAAAACATTGTGCTCGCCAGCGGCCTGTAATTGCACTTGCTGCGCGCTGCCGTCGATAAATAATTCCAGCGTGCTGCCAAAACCCTGCTCAACATAGGTAGCATGTACATCGGCACCAGGCGTAAGACCGAAACTGAGCACTCGGCGTTGCCCGCCTTCGTTGGCATAAGCACGCCACAGTGCACTGAATTCATCATCGTGCGGGAACACGGCGACGCCGTGCAAAGGCAAGGCGCGGATAGCGGCACCGTTTTCTTCAGCCACGGCGCGCACGCTTTGCATAAATTCCTGGTGTTCGCGCTGGGCATTATTGACCAGCACCACGGTCGGCTTGGCACAGTCGGCCAACACGGCGATTTCACCGGGATGATTCATACCCATCTCGATCACCGCTGCCTGATGCCGACTCTGCAAGTCCAGCAAAGTCATGGGCACGCCGATTTCATTATTGAGGTTGCCGCGCGTGGCCAAATAATGCTCAGACCCGCACGCTGCAGTGAGTATCGCAGCCAACATTTCTTTGACGGTGGTTTTACCATTGCTGCCGGTAACGCCTATCAACGGCAAATCGAAGCGACTGCGCCAATAGTGACCGATTTCCAGCAGCGCTTGCTTGGTATCGGGAACCAGTAAAGCCGGCAAGCCAAAGCCATCCGGCAGCGCCTCGGCCACCACCGCAGCGGCACCGGTGGCGGCAGCTTGCGGCAGAAAATCATGGGCATCGAAGTGTTCGCCTCGTAAAGCCACGAACAAATTGCCGGCCGCGATACGGCGACTGTCGGTGCTGACGCCGTGCAGCGGCGTGTCAGTACCGCGGAGTTCACCTTGGCTCAGCGCTGCGAGTAATGCTTGTAGCGTACATTCCATCAGTTGCCCCGCTTCATATTGCCATTGGTGGCGATGGTCGCCAGCGCCAACGCGGCATGTTCTTCATCCGAAAACGGCGACTTCTTGCCAGCGATTTCCTGATACGTTTCATGCCCTTTGCCGGCCAACAGCACCACATCATGGTCACCCGCATGTTTGATAGCATACAAAATCGCGTTCGCACGGTCTTCGACGATGTGCGCTTTCAGGTCCATGCCGGCGACGATCTCGGCGATGATGCTGCTCGGTGCTTCGCTGCGCGGATTATCATTGGTCAGCACCACCTGCGCTGCCAGTTGTGCCACCTTACCCATTTGCGGGCGCTTGCCGGGATCGCGGTCGCCACCACAGCCAAACACACACCACAATTGTCCACCACGTTCCTGCGCCACCGACTGCAAAGCCAGCAAAGTTTTTTCCAGCGCATCGGGGGTATGGGCGTAATCGATGACAACCATCACATGGCCAGCAGTGCCGAGCAATTGCATGCGCCCGGCGACGGGCGGTAATTTTTCTACGATCGCCAAGGCTTTGCTAAAGCTGACACCTTTGTCCAGCAAGACCGCCAACACGGCCAGAATATTGCTGACATTGAAGCGCCCGATCAACTGGGTTTTCACCAAGCCAGTGCCAAATGGAGAATCCAGATGAAAACTGGTACCGCCATGACTGGCCTTGAGGTGACTGGCGCGCAGCAAGCTGATGTGGCTTTCAGCCGGCAGCGTCGCCGCGCCTTCGATTCGATAACCAAGCAAGCGCAGTTGCGGATTACGCGCCTGCAGATACGGCACCAAGCCAGCGCCGAAGGGATCGTCGAGATTGAGCACGGCCGCTGCCAGCTCAGGTGCATCGAACAACTGTCGTTTGGCCGCGCCATACGCGACCATATCGCCGTGATAATCGAGATGATCGCGAGTCAGATTGGTGAAGACGGCGACATCGATATGTAAGCCGGCCAAGCGCGCTTCGGCCAAACCGATGGAAGAAGCCTCGATCGCCAGCGCTTCTGCACCTTGTGCGCGCAAACTGACCAAGCTGCGTTGCAAGCTGATCGCGTCCGGGGTGGTGTAACCGGTTTCAGTAAAACTGCCGGCCAAGCCGTTTTTATACAGCCCATGACCGAGCGTACCGATGACGGCGCTGTCGCATTTCGCCAGCGACAAGGCTTTCGCCAACCATTGCGTGCATGAGGTTTTACCATTGGTACCGGTCACCGCGACGCTGTACAGCGGCGCAGCGGGCGCAGCGTACCAAGTGCTGGCGATGGTGCCGGCTTGCGCCAGCAAACCCGACACCGCTAAATGCGGCAGCGTGAGGCGACCATCCCACTCGAAATCTTCGGCTTCATACACCACGGCAGCAGCACCAGCGATGATGGCCGCCTCAATGTAAGCGCGACCATCGCCGTGCGGCGTGCGCAGTGCGAAAAACACATCGCCGCGAGCGATCTGGCGAGAATTGGCGCTCAGTTGTGCGGCCGGAGCACGCTCCCTGAGCCAATTGATAATTGCATCCATGCTTGGTGTTCCTGCTGCCAGGGCGGCGCTTGCGCGCTCGGCGATATGGCGAATTGGGTTTGCTCGGTTCATCACATACTCTCCTGGACACTGTTGTCAGGAATGATGCTGGTGACGGAGGAATCGGGGGCGACGTTCATCGAACGCAGTACATTGGCGGTAATGGCGGCAAACACCGGGGCGGCGACGATACCGCCGTAATAACCACCGGCGCTAGGCTCATCAATCATCACCGCGACAATCACGCGTGGGTGAGAAACCGGGGCAAAGCCGACAAAGTCACCGATATATTTATTCACATAGCGGCCGCCTTCAATCTTGTGTGCGGTACCGGTTTTACCGGCGACACGATAGCCGGCCACCCGCGCTTGCGTGGCCGTGCCGCCTGGCTCCGTGACGGACTCCATCATGCTGCGCAATTGCAGTGCGGTTTTTTCGGAAATCACGCGCTGACCTTTCGGCGCTTCGTGGGCTTTGCGAAAAGTCAGCGGAATGATGTCACCGTTACGGGCAAAAATCATATACGCGCGGGCAATTTGCAACAGCGATACCGAAATACCGTGGCCATAACTCATGGTGGCTTGCTCGATGGGACGCCAGTTTTTATAATTTCGTAAACGCCCGGCGACAGCACCGGGGAAACCGAATTTCGGCTGCTGACCGAAGCCGACATTGGTAAACATTTCCCACATTTCTTGCGGCGGCATTTGCATGGCAATTTTCACGGTGCCGATGTTCGATGACTTCTGTATTACTTGGGCCACAGTCAATGCCGCCATCTTGTGCGCATCATGAATCACGGCCGGACCGATCGACATATACCCTGGCGCAGTTTGAAACACCGTCTCCGGCGTGACGCGCCCGGTTTCAAGTGCGAGTGCGACCGTAAACGGCTTCATCGTCGAGCCCGGCTCAAAGGTATCGGTCAGCACGCGGTTGCGTAATTGTGCGCCGGTCAGCACCGAGCGGTCATTCGGGTTATATGCCGGCAAGTTCACCAGCGCCAGCACTTCACCGGTCTGCACATCGAGCACCACGGCAGCACCGGCCTTGGCTTTGTGTTTTTCCACTGCATCTTTGAGGTGGGTAAACGCGATATATTGTATTTTGCTGTCGATCGACAGATCCAGATCATGGCCGTCATGCGGCTCTTTCACGGCCCGAATATCTTCGACGATGCGCCCGAGCCGGTCTTTGATCACGCGCCGACTGCCAGTTTTACCGGCCAAATCTTTTTCCGAAGCCAGCTCTATACCTTCTTGGCCGACATCTTCGACATTGGTAAATCCGACCACATGGGCCATGATTTCCCCTTCGGGATAAAAGCGCTTGTATTCCTTGCGCGTATCGATGCCGACGATGCCGAGCGCCTGAATTTTATCGGAAATTTCCGGCTCAACCTGGCGTTTCAAGTAAACGAATTGACGATCAGAATCCAATTTTTTGCGCAATTCGGCTTCAGTCATCGACAACAAAACGGCCAATTGTTGCAGCTTTTCTTTGGGCGCATCGAGCACATCGTCGGGAATCGCCCAGATCGCTTTCACCGGCACCGAGGAAGCCAACACCTCGCCATTGCGATCGGTAATTTTGCCGCGCGTAGCCGGCAATTCCAGTGTGCGCGCGTAGCGACTGGCACCCTGCTTTTGTAAGAATTCGGTGGTAATGCCCTGCAAATACAGTGCGCGTGCGATCAGCGCCAAAAAGGCACCGAATAATAAAAACAGTACCAAGCGCGAACGCCAGCTTGGCAATTTCACATCCAGCACCGGACTGCTGGAAAACGCCACACCACGTGAGGCAGCATTGCGGGAACCCTTGGTGGTGCGACTCATTTCAACTCCACCGCTTTAAGGTATTGAGTGCGGTCGGGACTGACCACCACCATATTCAAGTGTTTACTGGCAGTTTCTTCGATACGCGCATGCTTGCCGTAAGTCGATTGATCGAGCCGTAATTGCGTCCACTGCAATTCATATTGTTTGCTCAAACTTTGCTCGCGTTCGAGTTCGATAAACAGGCGACGTGCCTGATACTGTGCGTTTATCAAAGACAAAGCACAGGCAATCAAACATATCGCGAGAAAGATATTGATGCGGTTAGTCATGTCATCCCTCGGGCAGACGCTCGGCCACACGCAAAATCGCGGAACGAGCACGCGGATTGCCTGCCACTTCCTGCTCTGAGGGTTTGACCCGATTAATCAGACGCATCTCCGGCTGCGGCAAATCGGCATGACGGATAGGCAGACGTCGATCGGGCTGCTCAAGCTTCACCTTGGAAGCAAAAAACTGTTTGACGATACGGTCTTCGAGCGAATGAAAGCTGATCACCGACATGCGGCCATGCGCAGATAAGGCCGCATACGCTCCCGCCAGACCTACTTCGAGATCTTCCAACTCTTTATTGACGAAAATCCGTATAGCTTGAAAGGTACGCGTTGCCGGGTCCTTGCCCTTCTCGCGAGTTTTGACGGCGTGTGCGATGAGTTCTGCAAGCTGTCGGGTTCCAATGATGGCATCCGTCGCCCTGCGAGCAACAATCGCCTTTGCAATCTGAAAAGCAAACCGTTCTTCCCCATAATTCTTGATAACCTCCTTAATTTTTTCTTCCTCCTCGTGTGCCAACCATTCGGCTGCCGAGATGCCGCGCGTGGTGTCCATACGCATGTCGAGCGGACCATCGCCGCGAAAACTGAAACCGCGGGCGGCGTCATCGACTTGAGGCGAAGAAATACCTAAATCCATTAAAACCCCATCCACCTGAGTTACGCCGAGTTCTTCGAGCGCTGCCGTAATCGTGGCAAAACTATCATGCACGATATGAAACCGTGGATCGCTGATCTCACGGGCACTGGCGATGGCTTGGGTATCCTTGTCAAACGCAATCAAACGCCCCTTGGGGCCGAGTTGCTGCAAAATCAGGCGGCTATGGCCGCCGCGGCCGAACGTGCCATCGATATACACGCCATCGGCGCGCACACCGGCAATACCGAGCGCATCGACGGCTTCGTGCAAGAGCACGGTGGTGTGCGTATATTCTGTCGCTACTGGGTTAGTCATTACTCGCGATCAGAAAGAAAAATTGTTTAACACATCGGGGGCACCGGCGGCCTTGGCATTGGCTTCGTTCTCTGCCAAGCGGGCGATGTCCCAGATTTCGAAATGGCTGCCCATGCCTAAAAGCATAATGTCGCGCGCAATCCCGGCGGCGGCACGCAATTCTGGAGCAAGCAAAATGCGGCCCGCGCTGTCGAGCTCTACATCAAAGGCATTGCCTAGAAAAATACGTTTCCAGTCGCGCGCTTGAATCGGCCAAGCGGCGATCTGCTCACGATGGGATTCCCAAGTCGGGCGCGGAAACAGCAACAGGCAACCATCCGGATGTCTGGTGACAGTGAGCCGGCCCTGGAACTGTTCGCTCAGGGCATCACGATGACGGGCAGGAACAGACATCCTGCCTTTCGCATCGAGATTGAGTGCGGATGGACCCTGAAACACGCTTGTACCTTTAACTTGGATTGAATGGAAATGAAGACAGTGGTGACAATAAACTAAAATCAGCGTTTCATCCCACAAAATTACACTTTTTCACACTGTTTCCCACTTTAGAGGATCACTTGCGCATGGTCAAGTTAAATTACCAGCAAAAAAAGAATTTCTTTAATGAAGTCAATGACTTAGCGCAACTGTTCAAAATCGAAGCTTGTAAAATAGTCCAATAAATGAACGACTTACGAAACTCTGTGAATGTGGCTTATCAGATTAATGCATGTAAAGTGGGCATAGTGGGCGCAAAAAAAATATGCAACATCGTGCAACCGTGCTCATATCAGTAGCAAGATGTATTTAAGTGCGCGCAAGCTAGCGGAAGCAAGGCAACAGCCGAAGCTTTCCATAAGGAAGCATGGCAGGCGGCCGAAAGACTCACCCGACCGCGATGGTCTGAGCGATCAGCAATTGTTGAAATTCTTTGGCAGGAATGGCTTTGCTAAAATAAAAGCCTTGGTATTCATCGCAGTTAAATTTCTGCAAAGTTTCCAATTGAGCAATATCATCAACCCCTTCGGCAATGACTTTCAAGCCCAAGGTGTGGGCCATCGCCACAATCGCCAGCACGATGGCCGTGTCATTCGGGTCGTGCGGAATATCTTTGATGAACGAGCGATCCACTTTGACGCTGTCGACCGGAAAGCGTTTCAGATACGCCAAGGAAGAATACCCAGTGCCAAAATCATCGATGGATAAGGTGAAACCGGCCGCCTTGAAGCCATCCATGAGCACGATCGCCTGTTCGCGATTATGCATGACCATGCTTTCGGTAATTTCAAATTCTATGGCATTGGCCGGCACGCGCCAAAAATCGACCACGCCTTGAATTTCTTCGAGTAACTGTATGTCATTGAACTGCGAACCGGATAAGTTGATGGCAATCCGGCCGAAACGCTTATCAAGTTGCCGAAAACTCAAGACATCGCGACAGGCGATATCGAGCACCAGCATGCCCAAACGTGCAATCAGGCCGGCTTCTTCGGCCAGCATGATGAAATCATTCGGATACAAAATGCCACGCTCAGGGTGATTCCAACGCACCAGCGCTTCGGCTCCAACGATCAAACCGCTGGCCACATCCACCTTGGGTTGGTAATAAACAAGGAATTCGCGCCGCTCCAAGGCTTTACGCAGACGCGCCTCGAACGCCAAGCGCTCGACGGTATGCGTATTCATTTCCGAAGCATAGAACTGATAATTGTCCTTGCCCTTATTTTTCGCGCGGTACATCGCGATATCCGCATTCTTAAGCAAGGTCTGAGCATCGCGACCGTCATTCGGAAACGTGGCAATACCGATACTGGCACTGAGCTGGCACTCTTGCCCGTAAATTTCAAACGGTTGCGCCGCTTCGAACAGCAATTTATCGGCGATGTCGCCGAGATCACGCGGCTCATTGAATTGATCAATCAACAAGATGAATTCATCACCGCCAACCCGCGCGATGATGTCCGATTCGCGCAAAGTGCGGCGGAAGCGCTGTGCCACGCTGGCGAGCACCTTGTCGCCTTCATCATGACCAAAGGTATCGTTGATATTCTTAAAACGATCAAGATCAAGAAACAATACCGCCAGACGACTGCGCTTGCGCTCGGCCAAGGACAAGGCCTTGGCCAGATGTTGATGGTATAAAAACCGATTTGGCAAGCCAGTCAGTTCGTCATAATGTGCCAATTGCAGAATTTTCTTTTCCGAGCGCCGCCCCTCGATGGCAATGCTGGCAATCTCTATCATTATCCCGACCAAGCTCATATCCTCATCATTGAGCTCAGCGGTGTCGGGTTGCAAAACCGTGAAACTGCCCAAGACTTGGCCATGTTTATCCATCAAAGGCCAGGCCACACCGGCAGGGAAATGTGCCAACTGCTCCAAACCGTTAACAAACTGCATGCAAGGCGCTTGCTGCAACTGGTCGATTTTGACCGGACACGCAACCAATACCGCCTCGCTCCAAATCCCACTGCCATGCGTGACCGGCAAGCCGTTAAATTGTGCCAACAAAGAAGGCGGGAAGCGGTGACCCGTGCCTTGCACGAAGGTACGTTGATCATCAGCTAATAATTGTATCCCGACACACCAAGACGGCCGCAAGTCTTCGACAAAATCGCTCACGGCATTGAGGATGTAGATAGGATCTTCATTTCCACCAATCAACTGCAGCAAACGATTCTGCCCTTCCAGCAAGCGATCGGTGTATTTACGCGCATTGATATCGCGCTCGAGGCAAAACAACAATAAGTCGCCATTGAGTTCGACCGGGCTGAGCGAAATTTCTATGAAAAACGGCCGACCATCTTTTTCCAAGCGCCACTCAAAACATTGCGGCTCACCGGCGAAAGCCAGATCGATCAACTCTATGAGCATGTGGTTTCTATCCGAACTCACCAAGCCCGGCACCACTTGAATGTGCGATGAAAAACTGCCTACGCGCCGGCCGATGATGTCTGATTCTCTGCTCATCCCATACATCCGCACCGCCGCCAGATTACAGTCGACATAGTGATAATCACGGCCGATCAAAAAAATTGCGTCAAGTGCACCGGTAAACAAGAGGCGGTAACGGTCTTCGCTGGCATCAAATTTCGCCTTGGAAATTTGCAGTCGCTTGACTTGCCATGACAATATCCACGCCAGCGCCAGAATGAACAGCACGGTCAAGACGGTGATCCATCTTTTCTGCTGCGCGCGCTCTTGCCAATCACTTAATATAATAGGAATACTTTTGGCGTACACCAAGGTCAGCGGCGTACCACTGATTTTTCGGTAGGTATATTGAAAATTGCCACTGCCATCGAGCAGTGAGCCGCTTTCGAGCACACCTTCATTGGCCGTGCCGGTGATGGCAGCGAGTAAATCGAGCGTAACCAGCGGACGCGCAAGAAAGGCCGGATCAAACGGCGCACGCGCCAAAATATCGCCCTGTCTGTCGTGTAAAGAAACCGCCGCGGCACTGCCGCGCGCCACCATTTCATAAAATTCTTGAAAATAACTGAGTTTGACCTCCGCCTCCAAGATTCCCAGCCACTGTCCGCGCGCATCATAGACATTGCGTGCAATCGGCAATATCCATAGCTCAGATGCCGGCAACAGCCGCGCGGCTCCGGCAACGAGCTCGCGTGACGCCGTTTGGCTGCGCAAACTGGCGATAGGTGCCAGCGCTGGCTGAAAGTTTTCGGTAAAGGCGCGGCTCGAAGCGCGCTGCCGGCCTTCGGTATCAAAGTAATTGAGTGCGAATAGAAATTGTGATCGTGCCAACTCGGTGCGCAGCATGGCGTCGATACCGGAATGACTCATCGCTTCGGCAGCATGGCCGTGCTCAAGCTGCGCCGTCACCGCGTCCATAGTTTGCACAGCTTGCACAAAACCGCGACTGGCATGTTCTTCCAAAATGCGGACAGTGAAATAACTGTGCTGTTCAGCATCGGATCGGGTCAAATTGCGATCGACCCGAATCGACCACCAACATTGCGCCACAATCACCAGCACGATCAAGCCTATGCACAGCGCAAACGCCAGCATGGGTAGATCGCGCTGCTTTCTGATGCTTTGTGTCTCCATGCGTCGGTTTGCTTTAATTTAGTTTGGCATTAACGCAATAATAGACCATACAGTTGCGCTGTGGTCATTTGCCCAGAAGAATGGGATTATAACACCAGTATTTTGACAACAATTTAGTGCTTAAAAGAAAACCTTGGTTTTGCACCGAAGATGGCAGTCGCAAGCGCAATGAGGCGATGGTCGAGCCTGCGGCCGATACCAGTACGAAATTGCACATCCCCAACAAACACGGTCTTGTTGAGGAAAAATATTGCTACATCAGAGTACAGAATCTATCCCTCTGAAAAACCCGCCAGGCCACCCTTGCCTCAGGTACCGAGCAGCCCTCACACGCTGGCTACGCTAAATGAAAACGCACACGCCAGCGTTTTTTTGCCATGCAAAAAAGAAGCATGATTAGCCTGTACTCAATAGCAATGAGCACAATCACAGTTTAAGTTTAGCGCAACTTAATATCAAATAAATAACATTATTACTATTTTTCACAAAATATTTTTAGTATTAGTACCTGTTATTTACTAAGCAAAACTAGTACCAGTCTCATTGTTTCAAGTTATTTTTATCCTCAGAATAAGCGACAGGAAGAATCGTTGTCGCAAAGCCACCCAATTGCGCACGACTCCGCGCATGCCGTAATCGGCTATCCGCTGAGCTGGCATGGCTGAGGTGAACACCCTCTTCATTGCGCGACATCGATGACGCCATGCGCTCAATCAACAGAAACAATCCGACTGTTTGATTGCTGCGAAACCGTAGATGTATTCGAAAATTTTTTGTTTGTTTTATTTGTTTGCGTAACTCAATTTATACGCAGCACCTTAGAAAAGAATTCCATGAAATTATCAACACTGACCATCCTCATCGCCGCCTTATTTTCTGCGCCACATGCCTTTGCCGACTCGGCAGCAAGGCCTTCAGGGCCAAGCATGAACATGGACGTAGCCAAAACGACCACGCAGGAAGTCCAAGACGATGCCCTTAAACAGCTCGCCAGCAGTGAGTTTTTTGCCAAGCGCCCGGGCGCTTCAGCCAGAAGCGCCCAAGCCGTGGCAGACAGCAATACACTGGTGGAGGCGCTAAAAAGCAATGCAGAAAAAACCTGGATCTTGGGTTCAGTGACGCAAATGCTCAGTAACACGAGCCACGCCACGCCGGCGGCACAAATTTTCATCGCGCAAAAAGTAAATGGTCAATGGCAATTGGGGCTGTTCGGCAGTGCCAGCTTCCGTACTCTGCTGGAACAAATCCCCACCAACATCGTGAGCAAGGAAGAAAAAGAAAATTTTTCTTTTTCCATGTCGAATCAAAGATCGAACATGGGTAGCGGCGATACCGGATTATCGCTGCCATGGCAGGACAATGTCGGCTGGATGTGGTCGGGCATACACGGTAGCGGTGGCGAAACACGTCCCTATAATTCGCTCGATTTCTATACCTTGGACGGTCGGGGCCAAGTATTGGCACCGGGTGCAGGTCGCATTTACAAGAGTTGCGAACGCAACGGCAGCGGACTCGTCACACTGGTCCACGAGAATGGCTTTACCACCTCGTATTATCACATGGTTAATTTGACATCATTAACAAATGGCATGCCTATACAGAAAGGCACCTATCTAGGCCAAATCGGGAATGGCTTGCCTTGCGGAGGATCTACAACGGGCCCGCATGTGCACATGGAAATAATTAAAAATAACGCCCAGTACCCAGTCAACGGTCTCCTGCTAGGAGGTTGGCGGTTTTATGACGGTGCCAGCGCGTATCGTGGCACAGCGATCAACAATGGCAGAAGTGTTAGCGCTCCGGGATATCTGATCAATTACGGCGCATCGAATCAAAGTCCCCCAAATCCTGGTATTAATCCTGGTATTAATCCTGGTATCAACCAGGCTGCGCCCATTACGAATGCAGGAATTACAGCCCTCATCCGAGTACCGGTGAATGTGCGAATGAGTCCGAACGTCAATTCCCATTCGTTCGGTACGCTGCAAGCTGGCTATGCCGTGGGACTGCTCTGTTACGGTTACGGTGGCTATGTCAATGGCCAGAATCAAGTATCGAACCGTTGGTACAAAATAATGGGGACGAGTGAGAGCTGGATCAGCGAGATAGGATTGGGTGGGCAGGCTCCAGCGGTGGCTGCATGTGCGACCAATAACGACAACAACAATCACCCTTACAACAACAATAATCCTTACAACAACAACCCTTACAACAACCCTTACACCAATAACTCTTACTATGCCAGCGTGCCCGGCATGTCCCCGGGCACATCCCTAGGCCCTACCCCCGGTACTTACCTCCCAAGCACTTACTAGTGCTGACCACACAATTAATTACAATAATAGTTACTATAAATCGGTGATGCTCAAGGCAGGTAACAAGCCATGTCAGTGAGCGTAGCAGTGAAGTGATCGTCATCCCCGTAGAGCTTGAGAAAGCATGCTGCGCGCCTGGTCCGGGCGCAGCCGGGCTGACGGTCTGCTGAAGAGCCAGCAATCAGAATGATACGCGGCAGAAATATAAATTGAAGCAGGCCGATAGGCCGGATTTTGTTACGGCATCGTGCATTGCTGCCTTCTGCTATGACAATCATTCCTCTAGGCGACGGATTACTCCGCCGCTCAAGCTTTCTACCCGCACGCTCCGCGAGCCGCCTCAACGCGTGCCTATTTGAAATTGCTCCGGGTGGAGGTTACCGCGTTTCACCGTAACTAAATACGCTCGTCTCTGTGGCCCTATTCCTCGTCTTATACCTAGGCTTGCGCTTTGGCTTTCAACGTACGGCCGTTAGCCGTCACCCTGCTCTATGGAGTCCGGACCTTCCTCCCGTCACCGTGCCTGAACACGGCAACCAGCGATTGTCTGGCCTGCTTCGGCCGCTATTTTACCCTAATCACCACAAATTCGTCGATTATCTATACAAGCGCTGCAAATTCGGTCGGCTTTCTGATAGTTTAGTGTTTTTCCTTTTCAGCAATTTCTATTATGACAAAGCTACGTAGCGGTGGGCAATTGATTGTCGATGCACTCGAACTACATGGTGTCGACACCATTTTCGGCGTCCCCGGCGAAAGTTACCTGCCGGTGCTCGATGCCCTGCACGACAGCCCGATACGCTTCATCATCAATCGCCAAGAAGGCGGTGCCGCCTTCATGGCCGATGCCTATGGAAAAATGACGGGCCGCCCCGGCATCTGCTTCGTCACCCGTGGACCAGGCGCGACCAATGCCGCCATCGGCGTGCACACCGCCTACCAAGACTCAACCCCGCTGATACTCTTCATCGGCCAAGTCGGCAATGACTTCGTCGAACGCGAAGCGTTTCAAGAAATCGATTATCGTCGCATGTATGGCCCAATGGCCAAATGGGTGGCACAAATCGACCGGGCCGACCGTATCCCAGAATATCTGGCGCGCGCCTTTCAAGTCGCCACCAGCGGCCGCCCCGGCCCGGTTGTGCTGGCCCTGCCGGAAGACATGCTCGACCAACGTGCACAAGCCAGCACCATGCGCCGCTACCACCCAGTACAAGCCCACGCAGCACCACAGCAACTGGCGCAATTCCATAATATGCTGGCAGTCGCCCAGCGACCGCTGCTGTTGATCGGTGGCAGTGGCTGGGATGAAACTGCATGCCAGCAAATCCGCGACTTCGCCGCCGCCAATCACTTGCCCTTGGCCTGCGCCTTCCGCTTCCAAGATTTGATCGACAATGCCCATCCGAATTACATCGGCGATGTTGGCATAGGTATCAATCCGAAACTGGCGCAACGAATCAAAGATGCCGACCTGCTCATTGCCATCGGCCCACGCCTAGGCGAGATGACCACGGGTGGCTACACGCTGCTACAAGCACCGCAAGCGCAACAGAAGCTGATTCATATTCACAGCGATGCCCTCGAACTCGGGCGCGTTTATCAAGCCGATTTAATGATTAACAGCGGCATGCGTGAAATAGCCGCAGCCTTGGCCAACATGAATACGCTCGAGGCAGCGCAAAAATGGCAACATACGGTAGCGCAAGCCAAGGCTGAATTACTGGCTTGGCAAACCGAACCGGCCTTGTTCGCCCAAGAACAGGCACCGCTTAATCTGTGGCAAGTAGTGCAAGACCTGATGCGGGCAACGCCGGCCGATACCATCCTCACCAACGGTGCCGGCAATTACGCCACCTGGGCGCACCGTTACTTTAATTATGGTGGCTTCCGTACCCAGTTGGCACCGACCTCGGGCGCCATGGGTTACAGCGTGCCTTCGGCCGTGGCTGCGAAGATCATCGATCCGGCACGCACCGTGATCAGCTTTGCCGGCGATGGCGAATTCATGATGAATGGCCAGGAATTGGCCACGGCCGTGCAATACCGCGCCGGTATCGTGATCATCGTCTTCAATAACAATATGTTCGGCACCATACGCATGCATCAAGAACGCACTTTTCCAGCGCGCGTATCGGGCACCGAATTACACAATCCCGATTTTGCCGCACTCGCACGTGCCTATGGTGCCCATGGTGAAGTGGTCAACAGCACCGCCGAATTCGCGCCGGCTTTGGCGCGCGCGTTGGCACATACGCAGCAACAACAATTGCCGGCGCTGATAGAACTGCGCTACGACGGCAATCTCATCACGCCCGGTGCCAGTTTGGCTACTCTACGACGGCAAGCGCTGGAAGCCAGCCAGCACTGAATACGGTCACGCCTACTCTTCCGAGTCAGGTATTTTCTTAAGTGTACGCAACAATCGCTGCTTATCGAGCCGTCGCGCAGTGCGCGACGGGTGCGTTTGCCCTTGCACCCCATGTATCCCAGCATTACGCTGACGCGCCAACAAGGCTAAGCGATTGCGTGGTTTCGTTAAGGGAATTTTCAGTTTCATCAGATTTGCTCCCACACGACAAGGCCACATCTCGTTAAAATACAGCCGGCCGGAAATATTGCCGGCAGAATATTATTCTATCGAAATGCGCCTCCATGTTTAAAAAAATACTGCTCTTGCTGACCCTGTTGTCGGCACTTCAGGCTGCCGCGGCAGCCCAATTCTCTGACTGCAGACAATTTTTTGCTGCACAACAAATTCCCGTCATCGCCGACGAAGCCGCCCTGTCCACGCGCGCACTGTGCTTCTCCGCATTCGCCGTACTGCACTCAGGCAAAAGTCATACGCCCGTATACGTGGCAGAAAGATTAAGCCGCGCCTCGGTACTGGCGGCCAAGAACAATCAGCGTACCGATCACTTTTATGCCGACGCCCGCTTGCCGCAAGCCGAGCGCGCCGAACTGGCCGATTACCAAGGCTCGGGCTATGATCGTGGCCACATGGCACCAGCCGGTGATATGCCGGACGCGCAAGCGATGGCACAAAGTTTTTCCTTAGCCAATATGGTACCGCAAGCACCGCAAAACAATCGGCAAACCTGGGCGGCGATAGAAAAAGCCACACGCAAGTATGTGCTGCGTGCTCGCGGTGATGTGTATGTGCTCAGCGGCCCGGTCTTTGATCCACTCCCGCAACACATCGGTGCCGGCCAAGTCTGGGTGCCGCGCTACCTGTTTAAACTCGTGTACGACGCCGAACAACACAAAGCCTGGGCATATTGGGTAGAAAACCGCGACGGTGCCCAAGCCGGCGCACCGATCAGCTATCAAGAATTGGTCAAACGCAGCGGTACGCGCTTTTTACCTGGAGTGATGTAGGAAATCAGCGCACCTGAGCTACACCCCAAAAAAATACTTGGAAAGTTTAGTACTAATCCTAAATATCCAAGTAAATATTCGTACCAGTCCCATCGCGGGACGGCACTACGCTCAATACAATGATGCGTGTATTCAATCTCTGGTTTTGACCAGTGAAGCAATGCACTTTTGCAGCGTCAATTTGTATTTAGTGGAGCAATCTGTTTTGAAACCGAAACGCATAAGCAAGCCAAGCACATCTGAACACACTAGCCCTGCGGCAGCACCAATGCCGTCGCAGTTGATCAATTTGCCGGCGCTAAGCAGGCAAAAACGTTGCGCACTCACCAAACCGCCGGTGCCAGCCGCCCTTAGTGCGCGCGTGACGGTAGCAGCGGCGGCCGAGCAAAGCAACGCCCTCGCCGCGCCGAACTGCAAGTTGCTCAACGAGAAAGGCGATACCATCAGCGCCAACGGCTACATCAATACCACCCAACCACAATTGCGCGGAGCTGAGCCTGCCTTGGCAAGCCATCGCATCGATATTTATCTCGACGGCGAGTTGATCGGCACGAGCAAGGTCGATGAGCACGGTAACTGGTTCTACGCGCCGGACTTCGAACTCAGCGAAGGTCAGCATACGCTTATCCTCGGGGTCGATACCTGCTTGGCCAAGCTGCGCGTCTACAGCGCCCCATTCAAATTTACAGTGAAGACCACGGCACCGCAGCGACCGTGTTTCAGCATCCTCAACAAATCTGGCAAGCTCATCGGTGATGGCGATTACAGCGTCGAACGACGCCCGCGCTTTTCCGGTAAACGCTGCCAAGTCGGTGACCTCGTGACCATCTTTCACAACGAAAATGTATTTGCCTCATTCAAGGTGCAAGGCGATGGCAATTGGTTGTATACCGTGCAATCCGATCTGTCCGACGGTGACTATCACTTTGATATCAATGTCATCGATTTAGCTGGGAACGTCAGCGAATTCAGCGACATGCGCTCTTACACTGTCATCGCTCAAGCGGCATTAAAACCAGCCTGACTATCTCAGTCTATTTTCAGCCAAGGCCGCAATGCCGTGCGCAAGCCGTGCGCATCGAAACCGTTCAAGCTACGCTCGCCAATGCGGATCAGCGGCACGCTGCCGGCACCGGCATGGCGATAGGCGGTAAAGTGGTGCGCGCTGTTTTCGATATCGAGTTCGGTGTAGCGCAAGCCGTGCGCTGCAAAAAATTCGCGCGCCTGATGGCAGTACGCGCAGGCCGTCGGCGCATACATGACAATAGCTGGCTGCACGTTCACCGCGGCGAGCAAACCAGCGCGCTCGGCACGTTGTGCCGCTTGCTTCATATGCCCCAGCGACACCAAGGGAAACGCTACACACACCGCCAGCGCTAACGCACCGAGCCACTGCCAGTGCAGTTTTTGCCGATTGAAACGCGCCTGCAAGGTGACCGATCCCGCCCCCACCGTATAGTTATATCGAGGCCGGCAAGCCTTATGGTCGGAATTTCTGCGCTGGCAATGCAGGCAGTCCCGCGCCGCGCTGTTGTGCTTGGCTGAGTCAGAA
Organism: Undibacterium sp. 5I2; assembly: GCF_035019605.1. Lineage (NCBI taxonomy): Bacteria > Pseudomonadati > Pseudomonadota > Betaproteobacteria > Burkholderiales > Oxalobacteraceae > Undibacterium > Undibacterium sp. 5I2. The sequence goes on from NZ_JASJVS010000006.1 coordinate 79,942, forward strand.
TGTGGGCAAGGAGTCGGTGTGTGCATGAGAATCAAGGTGCTGCGCGAAAAAGAACAGGCGCATTGTAAAGCGCACTATCGAGATGATCGATGTGAGGAATACTAAAAATTCTGTAGCCTTGTCGTACAGATACGAAATTAAAAAAGTAGCCTGGCATTTTCCCTTTGAAGACAAAGGGCACCTTCCGGTGCCCTCCTGGTTCCCTAGGGAGACGCGGATTTAATCAAACTTAGTAAAATCAGGCTTGCGTTTCTGGAAGAATGCCATGAAAGCTTCTTTCGCTTCCGGCGCATTGAGCATGGCGGCGAAATAGCGGTTTTCTTCATCCATCTTGGTGGCGATGGCAGCCGGTTGCGTACCCTTCATCAAGCGCTTGGTGGCGCGTACCGAGGCGGCTGGCAGTGCGACAAATTTTGCTGCCTGTTGCAAGGCATACGGCAGCAATTCCGCCAAGGGCAGAACTTTATTGACAAAGCCCATCTGGAATGCTTCTTCGGCGTTGAAGGCTTCACCGAGCATGAGTTTTTCAGCAGCGCGCTGATAGCCGACGATTTGTTGAAACACCAAACTGGACCCAAATTCAGGGCACAAACCAAGCTGTGTGAATGGCATGGAGAGGCGCGCATTATCAGCCAGATAAATCAAATCGCAATGCATGAGCAGTGTCGTACCGATACCGACGGCGGCACCGGAAACGGCGGCGATGACCGGTTTACCCGCATCATTCAAGGCTTGCATGAATTGGTACACCGGTGGCAAAGCATGGGGATCAGCCAACGTGCCGGCATTTTTCACAAAATCTTCGAGATCATTCCCAGCGGTAAAAATTTCCGGCTTACCGGTAATCAAAATCACCCGCACCGCCACATCCGTTTCCGCCGCACGCAAAGCATCGGCCATCGACTGATACATCGCCGCAGTAATCGCGTTTTTCTTTTCAGGACGATTGAAATTGATCGTCAGTATGCCGTTTTCTGTCTGTGTCAGAATATCCATCTTCGTCTCCGATAAGTTGTACCGACCGAGCGAGCGCAGCGCAGTAGCTCCATCTCGTCTCCTATAAGTTACGCCGACGGAGCGAGCGCAGCGACGCTCCGCCCCCATAAAAAACAAAAGTCCGTCAATGCTGAGGGAGCGTAGCGAGCCCCGCAAGGTTCAGTCGAGAAGCGCAGCCATACTCTCGTATGGCGAGCATCGCAGACTGAAGATTGCGGGGCGCAGTAGCTCCATCAGTATTGACATTACATGCGTTCAAAAATTCCTGCGGCCCCCATGCCGGTACCGACACACATGGTGACCATCCCATACTTGAGATTATTACGATGCAAAGCATGAATCGTAGTCGCCGAGCGTATCGCGCCAGTCGCACCGAGCGGATGACCGAGCGCGATCGCGCCGCCCATAGGGTTGACCTTGGCCGGATCGAGACCGAGATCCTGCACCACCGCCAGTGATTGCGCAGCAAACGCTTCATTCAATTCAAACCAGTCAATCTGATCCTGCGTGATGCCGGCGGCACGGCATGCTGCCGGGATCGCTTCTTTCGGACCGATGCCCATGATTTCCGGTGGCACGCCGCGCACCGCGAAGGCAGCGAAACGCGCCAGCGGTGTGAGATTGAATTGCTTGAGAATTTTTTCGCTGACCAGTATCAGTACGCCGGCACCATCCGAGGTTTGCGAGCTGTTACCCGCAGTGACGCTGCCCTTGGCCGCGAACACGGCTTTGAGTTTGGCCAAGCCTTCAAGCGACGTATCGGGACGCGCGCCTTCGTCGCGGCTGACGGTGCGCAATTTGAGTTCGATTTCACCGGTGAGCAAATTCGGCACACGGTCGATGATGTCGACCGAAGTCGTTTCCGCATCGAAGAACCCGGCATTTTGCGCGGCGATGGCACGCTGATGCGATTGCAAGGCAAACGCATCCTGCGCTTCGCGCGAAATTTTCCATTGCTGGGCAACTTTTTCTGCCGTCAATCCCATGCCGTAAGCCATGCCGACATTTTCATCGTTGAGGATGGCCATGTTCATCGACGGATTACTCCCCATCATCGGCACCATGGACATCGATTCGACGCCGCCGGCGATCATCACATCGGCTTGACCGACGCGAATACGGTCTGCCGCCATGGCCACAGCAGTAATGCCGGAAGCGCAGTAACGGTTGACGGTGACGCCACCTATGGTGTTGGGCAAACCGGCCAGCAGCACGCCCATACGCGCCAGATTCAAGCCTTGCGCGCCTTCGGGGAAGGAACAGCCGATGATGGCATCTTCGGCCAGTTTCGGATCGAGTCCCGGCACTTGTGCGAAGGCCGATTGCATCACACGTACCAGCAGGTCATCCGGACGGGTATTACGGAACATGCCGCGACCGGATTTACCGATAGGCGTGCGGGTAGCGGCGACGATGTAAGCGTCTTGAAGTTGTTTCATCAGATCTCTCCTTGCGCTTCCTTCAAGGAAGCGCAGATAAATGTAATCGCAGGTGCGTTCTGAGAACGCACGGTCAATATCAGTTACGTACTGGTTTACCGGTTTGCATCATCCCCATGATGCGTTCTTGGGTTTTCGGATGATTGAGCAATTCCATAAAGGCTTTGCGCTCCATATCGAGCAACCATTGTTCGCTGACCAGACTACCGTTATCAACATCACCGCCGCACACTACTTCGGCGATCATTTTACCGAGTTTGAAATCGTGCGCAGAGATAAAGCCGCCGTCACGCATATTGATCAATTGCGCAGCGATAGTAGCGATGCCATGACGACCGGTGACCGGTACCAATTTTTTCATTGGTGCACGATAGCCGGCGTCGAACATGGCACGCGCCTCTACTTTGGCAACGTACAGCAATTCGTAAGGATTGAAAACGATGACATCATTGGCCGACAAGTAGCCCATCTTCTGCGCTTCGAGTGCCGATTTCGACACCGCTGCGGTGGCCGCATTGGTGAAATAATTTTTCAAGAACTGCAGCAAATCAGTGCCTTTGGCATCGGCTGCAGCGCGAACTGCCGCTTCTTTCAAACCGCCACCACCCGGTACCAAACCGACGCCGACTTCCACCAAGCCGATATACGACTCTATCGATGCCACGCGTTTGGCCGCATGCATCATCAATTCGCAACCACCGCCGAGGGCCAGACCCGATACCGCTGCCACCACCGGAATGTTGGCATACTTCAGCGCTTGATGCGCATTTTGCAAACGCGCGATCGCCGGTTCGATGGCTTTCACACCGCCCGACATAAACAAGGGCAGCATGGCCTGCAAATCGGCACCGGCCGAGAAGGCCCCGCCATCGGCAGCATCGGCACTCCAGATGACCAAGCCTTTGAAATTTTTCTCCGCTTCGGCAATCGCTTTTTCCATACCTTCGATCACGCCGGGGCCAATCACGTGCATCTTGGTTTTCATCGATAAAATCAGCACATCATCGTTTTGATGCCAGATCCGCACCGACTCATCTTCGAAGAAAGTCACGCCGGCATTGGCACCGCTCGTTGCGCCGCTACCCAATACTGGCGCACGGAAAGCTTGACGATCATAGACGGCCAAGCGAGAACGCGGCACGAACCGGCTGTCAGCGGCCGACCAGGAACCGTCCGCGCTGTGCACGCCAGCGTTATCGGCCACGGCACCGGCAAACACCCAGGCTGGCAAAGCGGCATCGCACAAGGCTTTACCGGCGTCGATATCTTCTTTCACCCAGTTAGCCACTTGCAACCAACCCGACGCTTGCCAAGTTTCGAACGGGCCGACATTCCAACCGAAACCCCAACGCATGGCGAAATCGATGTCCCGCGCATTGTCGGCGATGCTGGCACTGTGCACGGCGATGTAATGGAAGGCATCGCGGAAAATCGCCCACAAAAACTGCGCTTGCACATTGCTCGATTCGCGCAAGCTCTTCATCTTCTTGACCGGATCTTTTTCTTTCAACAGGCGCGCGACCAAATCATCGGCCTTGCCGCCGCCGCTGACATATTGGGCGCTGGCGAAATCGAGTCGTTGAATATCCTTGCCGACTTTTTTGTAAAAACCGGCACCGCTCTTCTGGCCCAAAGCACCGGCAGCAACCAATTTGGCCAGCACTTCCGGGGTTTTGTAGACGGCAAAGAACGGATCATCGGCCAGATTATCCTGCATGGTCTTGATCACATGGCCCATGGTATCGAGGCCGACCACATCGGCGGTACGGAAAGTACCGGAGGAGGCGCGGCCGAGTTTTTTACCGGTCAAATCATCGACGACATCGACGCTCAAGCCGAATTTTTCGGCTTCATGGATGGTCGCCAGCATGCCGAAAATACCGACGCGGTTGGCGATGAAGTTAGGCGTATCTTTGGCGCGGACCACGCCTTTGCCCAAGCTGGTGGTCAGGAAGGCTTCGAGTTGGTCGATGATTTCCGGGCGCGTCGCCACGGTCGGGATCAATTCTACCAAATGCATGTAGCGCGGTGGATTGAAGAAATGTACGCCGCAAAAGCGCGCCTTGAGTTCGGCATCGAAGCCTTCGGCCAAGGCCGTGATCGACAGACCCGAAGTATTGGAAGCAAAAATCGCATTCGGAGCAATGTGCGCCGACACTTTTTTATACAGATCGTGTTTCCAATCCATGCGCTCGGCAATCGCTTCGATAATCAAATCGCAACCGGCCAGCAGATCGAGATTGTCTTCGTAATTGGCAACTTCGATCAGGGCGGCATCGTCTTTATTTCCGAACGGTGCAGGATTGAGTTTTTTCAGATTCTCAATGGCGCGCAGCACGATGCCATTTTTCGGGCCTTCTTTGGCCGGCAAATCGAACAACACGACCGCTACTTTGGCATTGATACAGTGTGCGGCGATTTGCGCGCCCATCACACCGGCACCGAGGACGGCGACTTTTTTAACGATAAAATTGCTCATGGATAACCTCATTGGAATTCGTGGAACAAGGACTGCATGCCTGGAAATGCACGCAACAAAGCCTCCCCCGTCAACGGGAGAGGCTTTGGCATCAGAACAGGTCGGCGTCGAGAGCCAACAGATTGGCACTGCCGGAACGCGCTTGACGGGTCAGCATCGCGGTTTCCGGATACAGGCGGGCAAAGTAGAAACGCGCCGTCGCCAGTTTGGCAATATAGAAGCTGTCGCCACCGGCTTGCTTGCTCAAGGCGATTTTCGCCATTTGCGCAAAGAAGTAGCTGTACACCAGATGACCGACCACGCGCAGGTAAGGCACGGCAGCAGCACCGACTTCATCCGGATTCTGGAAGGCTTTCATGCCGATTTCCATGGTCAGCTTGGTGACTTTGTCGCCCAGCTCAGCCAACGGTGTCACGAATTCAGACATCGCTTCATCACTGCCATTGGCTTCGACGAAGGCTTGTACCTTGGCGCCGAATTTACGCAGCTTGGCCCCGTTGTCCATGAGAATCTTGCGGCCCAACAGATCGAGCGATTGCACGGTGTTGGTGCCTTCGTAAATCATATTGATACGCGAATCACGCACATACTGCTCCATGCCCCATTCAGCGATGAAACCGTGCCCACCGTATACCTGCAAACATTCCGAAGTGGCAGCCCAAGCATTGTCGGTAATGAAGGCTTTGATAACGGGCGTGAGCAAAGCGACTTCATCGGCACAATCTTTGCGCACTTGTTCATCCGGGTGATTCAATTCTTTATCGAGCTGCAAAGCGACATACGAACAGAAGGCACGCGCGCCTTCGGCATAGGCTTTAGCGGTCAACAACATGCGCCGCACATCGGCATGCACGATGATAGGGTCAGCCGGTTTGTCCGGTGCTTTCGGTCCCGACAGGCTGCGCATCTGGATGCGATCTTTGGCATAGACCACGGCATTTTGATAGGCCACTTCGGTCAAACCCAAGCCTTGCATACCGACGCCGAGACGGGCCGCATTCATGAACACGAACATCGCGTTCAAACCTTTGTGCGGTCCGCCGATGAGCCAAGCGGTAGCACCATCGAGATTCATTTGGCAAGTCGAATTGCCATGGATGCCCATTTTTTCTTCGATCGCGCCGCAGAAAATCGGATTGCGCGCGCCGTTGGAGCCATCCGCATTCGGTAAAAATTTCGGTACGATGAAGAGCGAAATACCCTTCGAGCCTTCCGGTGCACCAGGCAAACGCGCCAGCACCAGATGAACGATGTTATCAGCCATATCGTGCTCACCGGCCGAGATGAAAATCTTGGCGCCGCTGATGCGGTACGAACCATCGTCTTGTGGTTCGGCTTTCGAACGCAGCATGCCCAAGTCAGTGCCGCAATGCGGTTCGGTCAGGCACATGGTGCCGGTCCATTCGCCGGAAATCAGTTTCGGCAAGTACAGATCTTTTTGTTCTTGCGTGCCGTGTTCGTGGATGCATTCGTAGGCACCATGCGAGAGACCCGGGTACATGGTCCAGGCTTGATTAGCCGAATTCATCATTTCATAGAAGGAATTATTGACTACCAAAGGCAAGCCTTGGCCGCCGAATTCCGGATCGCACGACAACGCCGGCCAGCCGGCTTGCACATATTGTTTGTAGGCTTCTTTAAAACCTTTCGGGGTAGTAACGGCATGCGTGCTTTTGTCGTGATGACAGCCTTCGCGGTCGCCCGAATGATTGATAGGAAACAGCACCTCAGAAGTGAATTTGCCGCCTTCTTCCAAAATCTGGTTGATGATATCGGTATCGACTTCAGCATGCTTAGGCAATTGCTTGAGTTCAGATTCCACATTCAATAATTCATGCAACACAAACTGCATATCACGCAATGGTGCGATATATTGACCCATGATTTTCTCCTGACGACAAAGTTAAACTAAATTTAGAAACACTTTTCAAGGCCGCTGCCAGTACTTATACAGTGCTGTGGCGCGGCGCATAACATTCAATCAATCTCTCAAACCCGGCTTGCGCCCTATCCACACTGCCCGGTTTGCGCAAAAACCGCGCATCATGGTGCAGCGCCAGGATGAGGCCATACATGTCATACACAATCTGATCGGCATCGACCTCGCTACTGAGATGACCGAGCGTGATCGCCTGACTGGCAGCGCGCTGTAAGGCCCCCTGCCAAGCCCGCACCATGCCGACTAATTCATCGCGGATCGGACCGGGACGGTCATCGTATTCGGCCGCACCACTGATGTAGATACAACCGGAAGCGATTTCAACCGTGACGCGCTTGATCCACAGTGCAAACATCGACTGCAGACGCGGCAAACCGCGCTCTTCTTTCATGCTCGGATAAAATACTTCCTGCTCGAAATGGTGGTGATACAACTTCAACACTTCGATTTGCAAATCTTCCCGCGAACCGAAATGGGCGAACACGCCAGACTTGCTCATGTTCATCTTGTCGGCCAACAAACCGATCGTCAGTCCTTCTATACCGTCCCGACTGGCAGCGTCGAGCGCTACGTCGAGAATGGCGGCGCGGGTCAATTCACCCTTGCGCATGAATTTCGATGTCATATTCATATTACATTGCTTATTTGAGATGCTTTTGCTTACATAATGCTATGCAAACAGAAAATTAATCGAACGCTCGTACTATTAGCCAGAGCGCAGTAAATGTCAAACCCGATTCGTAGAGGAGAGTATCTATTTGTTTTATCAGAGGGGTAGCGCAGCAAGGCTTGCGCGCCGCCGTCATTGACGCAACAAGAGCTGGCACAGGCTCAGTAATCATCACGCACTGCCGTCAATGCACGCCGCTCACGTTTGCTTGGTCGCCCGGGCAGCACGGCGGCCGGTTCGCGGGAATACTTGCGTTCCTCGCTGCGTTGCTGGCGTTGCTCCAGGCTGGCGGCAGTTTCTTCATACATGGTTTGCGCCACCACAGCGCTGCCGCGTAACGCCAACAAGCGCAGTACGCGTAATTCGGTACGCTGCTCGCCATGCTCGACCACGAGTACATCGCCGATGTGCAGCTCCTGTGCCGGCTTGACGCGCGCTTGATTGCGTTGCACGCGGCCGAGATCGACGGCGTGGGTGGCCAGACTGCGGGTTTTGAAAAAACGCGCGGCCCACAGCCATTTATCGATGCGCAAGGTGGAATTCGTCATGATGGACCGTTTACATAAATTTTGGTACGTGCATACTATTTTGATGCAATGTAGCGCAGCGCAAGACCAAACGCCAGCCATTTATCGAATCTGTTAAGAGCAAAGCAAATTTTCCCATGTTGCAGCGCGCATAGACAGCCAGCCACAGGCCCGTACAATCGAGTCGATAAACATTTCATGCAATAACGGCAAGGCCCATAAATAACCGGTCTGGGGAAGGCAAAACGGATGAACTCAGTCGATGAGTTGAGCGGTAAAAAGCGTTCGATTTTGATTGCTGCGGAAAAATGCTTTGCCGCGCAAAGCTATGAAGGCGTCTCGATCCGCGATATTGCGCATGAAGCGAATGTGCCGGTAGCACTGGTCGGTTACTACTTTGGCGCAAAAAATCAGTTGTACCACGCCATCTTCGAATACCACAGCGCCTACCTCAATGAGCGCTTACTGGCATTGCGCGCCACCCGTCACGGCCACACTGTCGAACTCGACGCAGTCTTGGCCGCTTTCGTGCGACCACTACTGCAACTGCGCGAACAGACAGAAAGCGCCGATTTCGCCCGTATGGTCATGCGTGGTGTAATCGACCGCCACGAAGCCAGCGAGCGCATCCGCGCCGACTTTTATGCGCCGATGGCCGATGAACTCATCGCCGCACTGCAAGACGCCCTGCCGCTGGCCACCCAGACCAGCCTGTGCCGCAGCTATCAATGGGCGCTTGGTGCCTTGCTACATCATGTGCTGGCGGCCGACCCGGGCGGCGACGAGGCCGCCGACGATGCGGCCTTGCTGCGCTTTCTCAGCCATGGCATCCGTGCCGCGAATGCCATCTAGCAGTCCTAACCATAATTGCCGAACGTCAAAATCCGCATCATGCCGCGATACACCAGATATGCAAAGCCATACCAAGCGCGGCGCTGCCATGGTTGATTGGCGTAATCTGCCAATAACACTTCCACCCCATCGGCCACGCCTTTTTCCAGTTCGCCGGCCAGACGATTGGTAAACGCCAGATCGCGGATGACAAGATTGGCTTCGTGATTCAAAAACAAGCTAAGCCCGTCGACATTGCTCGAACCGACCGTGGACCAATCATCATCGACCACGGCGACCTTGGCATGCAGCTGGGTTTTACGGTATTCGACGATACGTATGCCATTACGCAACAATTTCGGATAATACGAATGGGTAACGGCATCTTGCAGGGCAAACTGGCCTACCCCGATCAACAAGGTAACCGAGACTCCGCGCGCTGCCGCGCTGCTCAGAGCGCGCCGGAATTTACGCCCGGGAGCAAAATACGGCGTCACCAAAATCGCCCGTGTATGCGCTTTGCCGAGCGCATGCAAGTAAGCTTTTTGTATCGTCACGCGGTTACGCAAATTATCGCGCACCACCAGCGCCGCGCTGCTTTGCGCCGCGACCGTGGCATCTTTGCTCAAATCGCGCATGAGCTCAATGCGCGTCAGCCAGCCCAAGCGACCGGTGCGACGCCATTGCGACTCGACTTCAAAATGCACATGCGGCACCAAGGGGCCGACCAGCTTCACGGCAAAATCCCAGCGTGGAAACGGTAACAGTTGCTCGCGCCCGTCGTCGGAAATATGGTCGTCGATAATATTCAGACCGCCGACGAAGGCCAAACCCATATCGACCACACAGATTTTTCTGTGGGTGCGCGCCAGCCCGTGTCCGAACCAAGGATTAAAGCAACGGCAAGCAACCCCGCCGTCGTGCAAGACGCGCGCCAGCCGTTCGGCAGCGACACGACCGCTGCCCAGCCAATCAATCACCACGCGCACCATCACGCCACGCTGTACCGCCGCAATCAAGGCATTGCGTACGCGTGCAGCGGTTTCATCGTGGGCAAAGATATACGTTTCCAGATACACCTGACGATGCGCACCATCAATTGCTGCCAGCAAGGCTGTAAAATATTCACCGCCACAATGCAGCAATTGCACATCATTACCGTCGATGTAATGAAACTTGCTCATCAGCGCACGGTCGACAACAACTCGAGATGGGCGGTAATCGGTACGTGGTCGGACAAACTGTCCCACGGCGCACCTTTGAGCACTTGTGCATCGCGGACTTGAAAACCGCGCAGATACATCCGGTCCAAACACAGCCAAGGCAAACCGGCAGGGAAGGTGCGCGCATGGGGGGCACTGGCAGCGGAAAAAAATTGACTGATACTTTTGCGTGAAAACGGTGCCTGCGCCAGCTTACCACCAACATCGAAGGCTTCCACCACACCGAGCTGTTCATACAAGGCCGCGCTCAGACTCTGGCTCCAATCATTGAAATCACCGGCGATGATCAGCGGTGCATCGGCCGGGGTATCGCGCGCAATAGTGGCGATCAGCGCCTGCACTTGGCGGCGCCGACTGGCGGCAAACAGGCCCAGATGGACGACAAAGCAATGGACCTCGGCGGCACCGGCCTGCACCACCGCATGCAAGATACCACGCTGCTCATAGGCATGATCGGAAACGTCATGATTGACTTGTGAAGCAATAGGAAAACGACTGAGCAGCGCATTACCATGGTGGCCATGCTCATAAATGGCATTCATTCCATAGGCAAAATGGTGCGAATCGCCAGCCAGATACTCATGCTGCCCCGCTTGCGGCCACAAGGCATGACGCCGCGCATGGTGATCATGCTGGCCTTGCACTTCCTGTAAGAACACCAAATCGGCATCGAGCGCCATCACCGCCTCTTTGATATTGTGAATTCGCGTCTGTCGCCCGAATGCGCTGACGCCCTTATGAATATTATAGGTCGCGATTCGCAGTTGCATGCCGTCCTTGTCAAATTATCTTGTGCTCGTTTCGCTGTGGCAATTGTAAAATCGCTTCTGCATTCGATGCCGAAAAACACTTATCGGCCGCCTCTTTCCAACTCAGCCACTGATATTGCAAATGCTCGCGTGGGGCCAGTTGCACCGCAACTTGGGTCGGAACGCATAAGCCGAACACATGCTCGGTATTATGCGTGATCCCGCTGGCATAACGATGCCGCCAACGCGGATAGATCTCGTAGACATGAGAAAGCTGCCAATCGTTCAATTGGAATTGATCTGCATCAATACCCGTCTCTTCGCCAACTTCGCGTACCGCGGTCAGACGCAATGCTTCGTCTTCCATATCTTTGGAACCGGTGACCGATTGCCAGAAACCGGGATGATCTGCGCGTTCGAGCAGTAATACATCGTATTGTGGGGTATAAATGACAACGAGAACCGATTCGGGAATTTTGTGTTGCGGCATAGTTAACATGAGTGAATAAATGGCAAAACCCTATTCTAGTCTCTTTCTGGAAAGCACTGGTTCAGGCAAAAAAAAAGCCGGTACGCGCCGCAAGGGGCGCACACCGGCAGGCTCGACGGACGGGAAAATTATTTTTCGAAATAAGTTCCGACGCACAACATGGTGTCACCGGCACCGCGCTCACAGTAAGACTTTTTCAATTCATACGTCTGGGTGGCTGGATTATTGAATTTGTAGGGTCCGTACCACCCCTTGCCTGAGGCTTTGACCAAATCAATCATGCCCTTGACGAAGGCATTGCCATCGACATCTTTAATAGAAAGCAAATTCTTGCCGACCATTTTAGGGTTTGCCCCTTGCGCAATGCACTCGCCATTGAAATCATAAGCGAAGACATACAGATCTTTGTGTTTAAAGGCCCCATCAGGATGCTCAGTAAACGCCTTATAAGCCTTTTCTGGCCCAACTGACTTCACCAAGGCGACCGCCTTCTTCACCATCTCCTGTACTTCGGCTTCGCTGCCATGGTCGGCGGCTGACACAGCCGAACTGGCCAGGCACGCGATGGCGGCCAGCAGTGTAATGCGTGAGAACGATGTCATGTTACTTCCTTGCTGTAGGGTAAATACAAAAAAACCATGCTTGCTAATTGCTTATAGCATGCCCAGCAAACCAACAAGACCAAGGACACAAGAGTTGACATTGCTGCTTCGCAATGTATCAGTGCGCTATTTTTTTGCGTTTTGTTTCATGCTCAAAGCGCTTGATGCCTTATCGTCACACTTAAGGAAGGGCAGATTTGGTAAAGAACGCGCGACCATGGCAATTGCCCTATGCAATATTGGAAAAAGCTTGTTGAAGCTTTACTTCGTTGAACTTAGTCAAAAAAAAAGCGCCGCCAGGCGTCGCTTTTTTAGATCGAGCAAGCAAACTCAGCCTTTAATGACCGGCTCCGCAGCGCGCAAACGAATATGCAGTTCGCGCAATTGTTTTTCATCCACAGCCGATGGCGCTTGCGTGAGCAAGCACTGCGCGCGCTGGGTTTTCGGGAAAGCGATCACGTCGCGGATCGATTCGGCACCGGTCATCATGGTAACGATACGATCGAGACCGAAGGCCAGACCACCGTGCGGTGGCGCGCCGTATTGCAAGGCGTCAAGCAGGAAGCCGAATTTCAATTGCGCTTCGTCATCACTGATATTAAGCGCGCGGAACACTTTGCTCTGCACGTCGGCACGATGGATACGCACCGAACCGCCGCCGAGTTCCCAACCGTTCAAGACCATGTCGTAAGCCTTGGCGATGCACTTGCCCGGATCGGTTTCCATCAAATCTTCATGGCCATCTTTCGGTGCCGTGAACGGATGATGCGTGGCCGACCAGCGGTTATTGGCTTCGTCATGTTCAAACATCGGGAAGTCGACTACCCACAGCGGACGCCAAGCATCTTCGAACAAGCCATTGGCCTTGCCGAACACGCTGTGACCGATTTTGACGCGCAAGGCACCGATGGCATCGTTAACCACTTTGGCTTTGTCGGCACCGAAGAAAATCAGATCGCCATCTTGGGCACCGGTTTTTTCCAGTATCGCGGTCAAAGCAGCATCGTGCAAGTTTTTGACGATAGGTGATTGCAAGCCATCGCGCCCCAAGGCTTTTTCATTGACCTTGATGTAAGCCAGACCGCGCGCGCCGTAGATGGCAACGAATTGGGTGTAAGCGTCGATTTCGGAACGCGGCATGTTGGCACCACCCGGTACGCGCAAACCGACCACGCGGCCGTTGGGCAAGTTAGCGGCAGCAGAAAAGACTTTGAAGTCGACATCTTGCATCACTTCGGTCAATTCGGTGAATTGCAACTTGACGCGCATGTCCGGCTTGTCGGAACCATACAGGCCCATCGCTTCGGCGAATTCCATCACTGGAAATGGATCAGGCAAGTCGATGTCGAGGGTGTTTTTGAACACCAGGCGTATCATGCCTTCAAACATATCGCGAATTTCTTGTTCAGACATGAACGAAGTTTCGCAATCAATCTGGGTAAATTCAGGTTGACGATCGGCGCGCAAATCTTCATCGCGGAAGCATTTGGTGATTTGGTAATAGCGGTCGAAGTTGGCCACCATCAGCAATTGTTTAAACAATTGCGGCGACTGTGGCAGAGCAAAAAATTCACCGGCATTCACGCGTGACGGTACCAGATAATCGCGCGCACCTTCTGGGGTCGATTTGGTCAACATCGGTGTTTCGATATCGATGAAGCCATTGGCGTCGAGGAATTTGCGAACTTCCATGGCGACCTTGTAACGCAGGCGCAGGTTGTTTTGCATTTGCGGACGGCGCAGATCGAGCACGCGGTGCGTTAAGCGAGTGGTTTCCGACAAATTGTCGTCGTCGAGCTGGAACGGCGGCGTCACGGAAGGATTGAGGATTTCCACATTGTGCGCCAGCACTTCGATCTTGCCTGATTTCAGGTTGGCATTGGTAGTGCCATCCGGACGTGCGCGCACGATGCCGGTAATGCGCAGACAGAATTCATTGCGTACCGATTCCGCAGCGGCAAACACGTCGGCACGGTCGGGGTCGCAGACCACTTGTACCAAACCTTCGCGATCGCGCAGATCGATGAAGATCACGCCGCCGTGATCGCGGCGACGATGCACCCAGCCGCACAGGCTGACGGTTTGGCCGAGTAAGTCCTCAGTAGTGAGGCCGCAGTAATGGGTACGCATGGACATATTCTTACCTGTATTGAAAATTAATAATGTTTTTTTGGGGATGCCGGTGTGCTGCACCGGCACACACTTATTTGCTTGGTGGTGCAAGATCGGGCGCCACCACACCCATGGACACGATGTATTTCAGGGCGGCATCAACACTCATGTCGAGTTCGATAGCCTCGGCTTTCGGCAACATCAGGAAAAAACCTGAGGTTGGGTTAGGCGTGGTTGGAACATACACGCTGACATAGTCGCCCTGCAAATAATTGGCCACATCGCCACCCGGCACGCCGGTCAAGAAGGCGATAGTCCAGCAACCGGCACGCGGGTATTCGATCAAGACCGCTTTACGAAACGCGTTGCCAGACGAAGAAAACAAGGTGTCCGAGACTTGCTTGACGCTGGAATAAATTGAATTGACGATGGGTATGCGATTGAGCAAGGCTTCCCAGCCTTTGACCACATAATTACCGATGAAGTTCTGCGCCAACAAGCCGGTAACGAAAATGATCAGTAAGGTCAGGATAGAGCCGATGCCGAGCACTTGGAAGCCAACCAGTTTCTCAGGGCGCCATTCTGGTGGCAGCAGCAACAAGGATTGGTCCATCGTGCTGATGATGGCATGCAGTACCCACAGCGTGATAGCCAAGGGAACAAGAATCAGCAAGCCGGTGATGAAGTATTTACGCATAGGTTCAATGGATGGATCAGAAAAAGCGCGCCGGGCTCAGCTCGGCTCGCTGCTCTTGGTAACAGCCGGCGTGGCGACAGCCGCGGCGGGCGCAGCAGCGGCATCGCCGGCAGTTGCCGGTGCGGAGGTAGCGCCAGCACCGCCGGTGCCACCGCGAAAATCGGTGACATACCAGCCCGAACCTTTGAGCTGGAAGCCGGCGGCAGTAACTTGTTTCTGAAATGTGGCTTTGCCACAAGTTGGACATTCAGTGAGTGGGTCGTCAGATATTTTTTGCAATACATCTTTGGCAAAACCACACTCGGTGCAACGATAAGCGTAAATCGGCATACTCTCGCCTTAAAAAATCGGATGAAAACCCTTGATTATAAAGGTTTTTGGGCAGAATTTGCGCATCGCATCATGCGGGCCGATTGCAACTGCTCAGATCAGCGCCGCTTTGCGCGAAAATTGTGGCAATAAAGAACCCACCAGCATACCGGCCATGCTCATGACTACACCGACTAACTGCGGTGGCCAAAAGCCTTCGGGATAGAGCATCTCCAGCGCCACCCAAGAAACGAGACCACAGACGATGGAAGCCAAGCCGCCTTGCGCGGTTGCCGGCTTCCAGTACAGACCGAAGGCCAGCGGCACGAAAGCAGCCACTAAAGTGACCTTATAAGCATTTTCTACCATTTTATAGATGCTCGACTCGGTATGCATAGCAAAGATGGTCACGATCACCGTAAAAAGCAATACCACGATGCGCATCATGCGCAAAAATTGGCGGTCGCTTTGCTCGGGGAAGAACGGTTTGAGGATGTTTTCGGTGAAGGTGACGGATGGTGCCAACAATGTTGCGCTTGCACAACTTTTAATCGCTGACAGCAAGGCCCCGAAGAACATCACCTGTGCCAGCATTGGTACTTTGTTCATGATTAAGGTAGGCAAAATCAGTTGGCTGTCTTTGTCGATCAGGCGATTGACCATCTCAGGGTCGATCAAGGTGGCCGAGTAGGCGAGAAACATGGGAATAAAGGCGAAGCAGAAATACAAGACACCGCCCAAGATCGAGGCATGGCCGGCGATGGTTTCGTTTTTCGATGAGGCAACACGCTGGAATACGTCTTGCTGCGGAATTGAACCGAGCATCATGGTAATCCAGGCGGCAAAAAACCACAGCATGTCACGCGCATTCGGGGCTGGCCAGAATTCAAATTTACCGGCATTGGCGGCATGCGCAATCACCGTACCGGCACCGCCGACCATCCCGGACACTTCCCAACCTATGTAAATCATACCCACGACAATGATGATCATTTGCAAAAAATCAGTGATCGCCACCGACCACATGCCGCCCTTCAAGGTGTAAATGAGCACACTGGCCGCGCCGATCACCATGCCGACGTTCATTTCTATATAACCATCCGACACCACGTTAAAGACCAAGCCCAGCGCCTTGATCTGTGCCGCAACCCAACCCAAATACGAAACGACGATGCACAGGGTGACCAATACTTCCACCGAGCGGCCGAATTTATTGCGGTAGTAATCGCCTATCGTCAACAGATTCATGCGGTATAGCGGCTTGGCAAAAAACAAACCGACCAACACCAGACACAGGGACGAGCCGAAGGGGTCAGCCACCACGCCGCGCAAACCTTCCTTCAGAAAGGTCGAGGAAATACCGAGCACGGCTTCGGAACCAAACCAAGTGGCAAACACCGTCGCGGTAACAACATACATCGGCAAGGAGCGGCCGGCCACGGCGTAATCTTTGCTATTCTTCACGAAACGAGCGGCATACAGACCTATGCCTACCGAAATGACCCAATACAGAATGACGAAGCCAATGAGAGTATTCATGGAAATGATTAGCAATGGTGTCAATAAAAAACCCGCATCAAAACTGCTGCGGGCATGCCAAACGCAAGGCTGGTGGGTCGGGAACGGTGCGACAAGCGCCGCCTTGATGACCAAGCACCCTGCAATAATTGCAGGAGTTTGAAGGAGAAATCGAGCTGTTGCAAGAAAATTTAAGGGCAATTCGCGCGCCAGTCGCGTGCCGACGACAAGCTGTTAATCTGTTAATCAGGCACCATGGACATAGTTTTCACACATCCGTAACAGCGGTGAAAATACCGTCGCGTCCGGCCGCTTCAGCAGTATTTCAATGACTTGTGCAATCTGCATGCGGCTTGGAATCAATTCCATGACGCTGTTGCACATCCAGCCGGTCAGCATGGGGGCTAATTGTTCAAATTTTAAGGTAGCAACTTCTTTACGCGTAGGTACATAGCTGTACCACATTTGCTTTTGTCGTTTGGCAGCTTGTTGCGCAGTTTTTTTTGCGGCTAACAAATGCGTTTGTGCAAAACCAAATCGGTCTTGATCGAATGACTTCATGAAACTCCCATCCTCCAATGAAAAAATAGGATGCGCGGCGTGCAATCTCTGCATGCGACACTATTTCATTTTAGCCTTGAAGTAGAGATTTTTGTTAAATACTGTTACTTTGATACAAAATATTACAGTTTGATGACATGCCCTCAGGAATATAAATCGATATGCACGCCGACCGTCAAGTTAGCCGCCAGCGGCGGCTTGACGGCGGCAGCGGTTTGCGTGTTGGCCACGACATGAGCCGGATTGACTGACTGCGCTGCACTGCTTGCCGCGCTCTCAAGACTGCGCTTGACAGCGGCAATCTTGGCGGAAATTTCAGCAATCTGTGCCTTACCCTCGGTAGTACTGGCCGAATCGCAATTGACACAATCGGACAGTTGATGTTGATATTGAGACAACTGTGCGCGTAAACTGGCCCCGCCGCCCGCTGCGGCAGTCGCACTCTTACTGGTATCAGCGGCGGCACTGGCCGAGGTATTGGTGATCGCATCGACCATGATTTTCTCCGGAAAAATGAGGCAGCGCATACCGCTGTCAGTCTTGGTCGTGATGGTCGGCGAAAGCTTACACTTATCAACAACGCACTTGTGCGTTATATTCAGCGAGCTTTTTGAGGAAGGCGCGGATTTCAGCTGCGCAGCCTTCGCTCTCCGTTTGACTCCAAGGATACTCTGTGCGCTTCATTCATACCTCTGACTGGCATATCGGTCAAACCCTGCATCAATTCGAACGTGCCGCCGAACACCAGGCGTTTCTGGACTGGCTGGTGCTAACGCTGGTGCGCGAGCGCGTCGACGCCTTACTGATCGCCGGTGATATTTTTGATACCGCCAACCCTTCAGCTTCGGCGCAAAAGCAATTTTATCGTTTCTTACAGCAAGCCAAGGCGGCCCTGCCGCAGCTCGATATCGTCATCATCGCCGGCAATCACGACTCGCCGGGGCGACTGGAAGCGCCGCTGCCCCTGCTCGAAGGCATGCAGATCCATGTGATCGGTGCAGTGCCGCGCGATGCCGCTGGCGCAATCGAGCTCGCACGCTTGGTCGTGCCACTGCATGAGGCAGATGGCAGTATTGCTGCCTGGTGCATTGCCATGCCGTTTCTGCGTCCCGGCGATGTACCGCGTCTGCCCGCGCCAACAGCTGAGGCTGAGGCGCAGGCTGCCGCAGCGCCTGACCCTTACTTGGCCGGCATCGCCTTGCTTTACCAACAGGCAACGGCCCATGCGCGCGGCCTGCGCAGCGCTGCGCAGCCTTTGATCGCGATGGGTCACTGCCACATGGTGGGCGGGGAAATTTCTGCTGAATCGGAACGCAGTATTGTCATCGGCGGCAGCGAGGCCTTATCGGCAGCCTTGTTCGACAGCGATATCGCCTATGCCGCGCTCGGCCACCTGCATCTGTCGCAACAAGTCGCGCGGCAAGCGCATCTGCGCTATTGCGGCAGTCCGCTACCCTTATCATTTGCCGAAATCGATTATCCACACCAAGTACTACGGGTCGATTTGGCCAGTGACGGCACGAGCGTGGTGACGCCCTTGCCGGTGCCGCGCGCGGTCGCCTTGTTGCGCGTACCGCGGCAACCGGCCCCGCTGGCACAGGTATTGGTGGCCTTGACCGCGCTCGATGTGCCGTCAGACATAGCGCTCGAATTACAGCCGTATTTAGAAGTGCGGGTCAAGTTGACAGCACCGGAACCGGGCTTACGCAGTGCGATAGAAACTGCACTCGAAGGCAAAGCAGTGCGGCTGGCCAAAATCGATATCAGCTTTGTACAACAACAGGCTGACGGCGCGCCAGCGGTGCTGCTGGAAGATCTGGCGCAATTGCAACCTGAACATATTTTTGAACGTTTGTATCAGCAACACTATGCAGCGGAAACGCCAGCAGCATTGCACGCAGCGTTTGCCGAATTATTGCTCACCACCGAACGGAGCACGCTATGAAAATTCTGGCACTACGCGGAAAAAATCTGGCCTCGCTGGCCGGTGAGTTTGCCGTCGATTTCGAGCAAGAGCCCTTGCGTTCGGCCGGATTGTTCGCCATCAGCGGCCCTACCGGTGCCGGCAAGAGCACCCTGCTCGATGCCTTGTGCATGGCCTTGTATGAAAATACCCCACGGCTGTTCAAAGCGGGCAATAGCAAGCTACCCGATGGCAAAGAATTAGTCACCCAGCAAGATACCGGTAACCTGTTACGGCGCGGCTGTGGTGATGGCTATGCCGAGGTCGATTTCGTTGGTAACGACAGCCTGCATTACCGTGCCCGTTGGAGTGTGCGTCGCTCACGCAACAAGGCCAGCGGCAGTCTGCAACCGACGACCATGCAATTGCATCAGTTACCGCAGATGCAAGCCATAGGTGGCACCAAGACCGAAATCAAGGCAGCCATAGAGAAACGCATCGGCCTCAGTTTCACCCAGTTCACACGCGCCGTATTACTGGCGCAAAATGAATTTTCCAGTTTTTTGAAAGCTGACGAGGATGAGCGTGGCTTGCTGCTGGAAACCTTAACCGGTACCGCCCTCTATGCCAGCTTGTCAATCAATGCCTTTGCCCGTGCCAAAGAAGAGCGCGCGGCACTGGAACGTTTCCATACTCGTCTGGCCGATAATGCCCCCTTGCCGCCGACCGAGCGCGCCAGCATCGACGCGGCGCGCGAAACGGCACAACAAGAATTGCAGCAGCTCGATTTACAGAGGCAAAGCTTGCTGTCACAACAAAGCTGGCATCATGATGGTGTGCGCTTGGCCAGCCACGAGCATAGTGCCGCTCTGACTTTGCAGCAGTGCGAGCAAGCATGTAGCGATGCAGCACCACGACAGCAGCAACTCGACGCCATTGATGCGGTGGAAAGTGCCCGCCCGGTGTTGACAGAGTGCGAACGCTTGCGACAAGAATTGCTGCGCGACCAGCAAACAATCAGCCTTGGCCACGCTCTCTTATTGCAAGCAGAAGCAGAGGAAGCGGTGCACACCAGGGCAAGCGATGCGTCACAGCAAGCGCTACAAGCGGCAGAACAACAACAGCATGCCGCCGCCGGTGCACTTGATGAAGCCAAAGCATTGGATGCCCGCATTGCCACTTTGCTACCGGTCCATGCAACGCTTGAGCAAGCAGAAGCCATATCGACCGAGGCACACAAAAAAGTACGCCAAGACTTACAAGGCCACGAACAGGAATCAGCCTTACTCGCCAAGCGTTTGCTCGCCGTCAGCGCGTGGCGCGAACAGCATGCCAACCTGGCGATTCTGGCCCGCCAATGGCCGGTTGCCGACAGCGAGCTCAAGCAAGCTGCCAGCCTTTCTCGTGAATTACAACAACAGCTTGCCAGCCTCAGCGGTGCGCGCATACAAGCTGCGGCGCAACACAGTGCCTTACAGCAAACACAACAACAAGTGGCGCTGGCCAGCGCCGCAGTGCGTACCGCCACCGAGCAACGCACGGCGCAGGCCCACGCTTTACAGGCGTATGATTTCGCGGCATTGCAAGCGCAACGCGCCGACGATGAACAACAGCGCGAACAATTGCACAGCGCCATCCAGTTGGTGCAAGGAATCAATCACCTCGGTGTGCAAGTCGGCGCGCTGCAGCGCCGTCTGACTGAGAGTGAGCAAGCGGCGCAAGCGGCCAGCTTGGCTGCGACAACAGCACAAGCACGTCTGCCCGACTTGCAGGCGGCGGTGGAACAAGCCGAACGCGCACTGCGCAGCGCCGAAACGGCAGCAGCGGCTGATGTACGGCAACTGCGTGCCGACTTGTGCGACGATGCCCCCTGCCCGGTCTGCGGCGCAACGGCGCATCCATATCGCGACAGTGCCCCGGCCTTGGATGAATTGCTCCTGCTCTTGCGTGAGCAATTAAAATCATGTCGGCAGCAACAGCAAAGTGCCCATACTGCGCAAGGACAAAATCAAAGCGCGTATCAGCAACAAACTGAATTGGCCAGCAACTTGCGTCAAGAGTTACTCGGTCTACATACGAGCTTGCAAGCACAACAGCAAACTTGGCTCAGGCATCCAGGCTTTTGCAGCCTCGATGCAGCAGCGGCAATTCCAGCCTTGCAGCAACAAAACCAAGCACTCTCTGAAAAGCAGCAAAACCACCGGCAAATCGAAGCCGCCTACCACCAAACTTCGCAAGCGCATTTAGCCGCACAAGGGCAAGAACAACAAGCCTTGCAACAGCAACTCGATGCCGCTGCGGCCCAGCATGCTGCCACCACAGAGTTGCAAAAAACCCAGAGTTTGATCGAACACCTCGAGCAGCAACAGCATGCGCAACACGCGCGCGTGGAATACTTGCTCAGCAATTTGGCAACGCTTTTCGAGCACGAGGGCTTAGGTCCGGACGATGGCGATTGGCGTGCGCTGTGGCAAGCCGAGCCGCAGGCATTTCATGCACGTTGCCTGGAACAGGTTTCCAATTGGCAAAGACAACTGCAATTGGAACAAGAATTGCGAGCACAAATCGACAGCTTGCGCCATGCCTTGGCCCAGCTTGTCGTGCAGCAGGAAAATACTGCCGACGCGGAACAAAGCGCCCGCGCCGCCGTACTAAGCAGCGCGACATCGTTACAAGCCTTACGTGGGCAACGCACGACCTTGTTTGATGGCGTGTCGATAGCGACCGTCAGCGCAGGCTTGCAGCAAGCGGTACAACATGCCGCCGCCGGATTGGCGAGCGCCGTCGCCACTCGCGATACCAGCCGCTTGCAATTGAGCCGTCAGCGCGAAGCACAGGCGCAACAGACGGCTTTATTGCTTGCGCATCAAATGCAAGCCGAGCAGGCAGCGAGCGCGCTCACCGACTGGCTCGCGGCACAGCCAAGCCCAATTGATGAAACACAGTTACGCAACTTACTGAGCCAAGACAAAGCCGAACTGGCGCAACAACGCGCGGCTTTACAAGCGATCAAACAAGCGCGCCTGCAAGCTCATACCATCTGGCAAGAACGTCGCAATCTCTGGCTTACGCAGCAGGCGGCACGCCCCTTGAATGCCGACGGTGGCACGAGTGAAGTGGCCGAAGTGGAAGCCGCGCTGCTTACTTTGGCACAAGAACGTGAGTTGGTTTGGCAGCAGTTGAATCGCCATCAACTGGCGGCGGCACAAGATGATGCGCGACGCTTGCAGGCGGCAGACTTACTCGAAGCCATGCAATTGCAACAGGACCGTTGCCATGTGTGGAATCAGCTCAATGAACTCATCGGTTCCGGCGATGGGAAAAAATTCCGAAATTACGCCCAGCAAATCACGCTCGATATTTTGCTCGCCTATGCAAATTCTCACTTGCAGCAACTGGCACGCCGTTACCGCTTGCAACGCATTGTGCATAGCTTGTCCTTGATGGTGATCGATCAGGATATGGGCGATGAAGTGCGTTCCGTACATTCGCTGTCGGGCGGTGAATCATTTTTAGTTTCGCTGGCACTGGCGCTGGCGCTGGCATCGTTGTCGAGTAATCGTGTCAAAGTCGAGTCGCTGTTCATCGATGAAGGCTTTGGCAGTCTCGATGCCGCTACCTTGCGGGTAGCCATGGATGCGCTCGATAGTTTGCAAGCTTTGGGGCGCAAAGTCGGTGTTATTTCGCACGTGCAAGAAATGACGGAACGGATCAGCACACGCATCAATGTACAGAAAACAGCCGGAGGAAAAAGCAGTGTTGCCGTGATTTAAAAACACCAGCGACAGCGAATGTGACGCGCAGTATACAAACAAACTTTTGCAAAAAATATATCAACAAAATCAGTTGTTTTATTTATACAAACTCTACCCTGAGCCAGATTTTTTTGAGTTAGATCAATCTATAATTATTTCGATGGCAGTGCTGTTTTCAAAATAAAATTGATCAACCATTGAGGTGTGTCTGTGATGAAAGATTGGCTCAGCGATCTGATGGATTTGGTTACAGCACGCACAGGATTGCTGTTTCGCGAACATGATAGCAGCGCCTTGGCGGCGCGCATTGCCCAATTGCGTCCACCCTACTGCAGCGCACAAAATTGGCATAGGCAATTAGCCGAGGCAGCGGTTTCCTCGGCCATCTGGAAGCCCTTGCTCGACCTGCTCACGACCGGGGAATCCTATTTTTTTCGCGACCATAGCCAGATCGCGCTGCTCAAAGAACACTTGTTGCCAGCACTGATAGAACGGCGTCGCTCAGAGCGCCGTTTGCGCATCTGGAGCGCGGCCTGCGCCAGCGGTGAAGAGGCTTACTCGATTGCCATTTTGCTGCAACAATTGTTAGGTTTATTATGTCCGGGACCGGCTTGGGATATTCACATTCTCGCCACCGACATCAATCAAACTTTGTTGGCCAAAGCGCGCAGCGGTATCTATAGTCAATGGTCATTTCGTCGGGTCGATCCTTTACTGCAAGCAAGCTACTTTACCCCGCATCCGGAAGGCTGGGAAATCGCTGCCGACCTGCGCAATATGGTGCAATTTACTTACGGCAATTTGGTCGAAGATCAGTTCCCTGACTCGGCGGTGGATTTGTGTGATTTTGATCTGATCGTCTGCCGCAATGCCTTCATTTATTTTCATCCGGAAACGGTAGGGAAAGTCGCACAAAAACTGGCCGGCTGTTTATCTGAGCACGGTTACCTGATGACCGGCCATACCGAACTCGGATTCCTCAATCAAGCCGGTTTGCGCAGTGAATGGCTCAATGATTTGATCGTGTATCGGCGCGAGCCAGCAACAACGGCCATGCAAACGATACAAGCGCAAAATCCGCTGCCCTTACCCAAGCCTATCCCCAAGCCGACGCAGATGGCACGCATCGCCCACCACGCTGCCTTAGCACCGCCGCAAGCTGCTAGTAAAACCAGTAACAGCACGGCGCTAACGGCCTTATTGGCGCAAGCAAAACACGCAGCCAATCTGGGCTTGTATCGTCAAGCCAGCAGTTTTTGCGAAACCGCAATTACCCTCGATGCTGCAGCAGCAGCGCCGTATTTCGTTCTCGCACAGATCGCCGTCATTGAGGGCCGGCGCGAAGATAGTAAAAAATTTCTGGATAAAAGCCTCTACCTCGATCCGCATTTCTTGGCAGCACATATCGAGCTATTTCATCTACATCGCCAAGAGGGTAACCATGCTGCGGCAGAGAAACTGTTGCAATTGATCGGACAATTTCTGCGGGTCTTGCCCGACGATGCCATCGTGCCATTTTACGAAGAGTTGAAAGTAGCGGATCTATTGCATACCCTGAACAAATTCAACGGCGACATGACGCGAGGCAAATAATGCATGCATCCGGCAATCTTTATTTTCTCTTCAGTTTGCGCCAGCAATTGTACGCAATCGAAGCGCTGCGCGTGTCCATGACATTCAGCTTACCAGCCATGGAAAGCTTGCTCAATGCCCCCCCTTACGTTGCCGGCGTGATCAATCTGCGCGGCACGATTCTTCCGCTGTTCGATCTGCAATTATTACTCGGTGGCCATGCCCAGGCGCGCAGTCTCAATGATGCCGTGGTGGTACTGGAACATGCCAGCGGTAGCATCGGCATCATCGTCAATGAAGTCTCCGATGTGATCCTCATCGATAGTGCCGATATCGATGAGCCGCCGCAATGGGAAGCCGCGCGTCAGTCTCACCCTGGTTTGGTCGCTGGCATGGCGCGTGTGGGTCTGCGCATCATCAGCCTGCTCGATGCGGATTTATTACTGCAATTACGCGCTGGAGCAACTGCATGGATGCCCACTCACGATACGCCCATCACACAGGCCGAGATCAGCCCCGCTGCGACGGATTTCGACGCCGTCGGCTTACGCTTGCTACAACAACGGGCGGCAGAACTGATTGCTGGCGAGAACACGGATTCGAGCCTGCCGCGACGCCAGTTCGCCGCCGTGTTTCTCGGTCGCGAATATTTCGGACTCGAGATTGCTTACATCACCGAATTTACCCGAAGTAAAAATTTGGTACCGCTGCCGAATTGCCCGCCGCATGTGCTGGGCAATATGAATTTACGCGGCAATATTCTGACGGTGATTGATATCCGCAGCAGCCTGTGCATGCCGACCGCACAGTTTGAACGCAATGCCAAAATCGTCGTCTGCGTGGTCGATGCGATCACCGTCGGCATCGCGGTCGATGAGGTGGACGATATCGTTGCGATCAATAACGAGGACGTCGTCGATGCACCGGCTTCGGCGCATCCGGAAGCACTCGCTTATTTCATCGGCACGATCGAGTATCGCAACAAGGCTATGAGCCTGCTCAACTTGCCGGCTTTATTGAGTAGTAACACGCTGGTGGTCGATCAGACCTGAAGGCGGACGGTTTTCAGTATTGCTGCACCTCTCTGGGAGTCTGTGATGAATTTTAATACCATGAAAATGTCGACCCGCATCACCTTGGGTTTTGCGATCATGTTGTTGATGACTGCCGCCATCGGTGCCGTCAGTTTGATCAGTCTCAATGATCTCAAGGGCAGCTTGGTCAACATCAGTGAAGATCAAGTACCGCGTATCGTCTTTGCCGCAGAATTGGAAACGAGTGTCTTGCAAAGCGCGCGTCATACGCGCAATATGCTCATCCTCAGCGACAGCGATGCCATCAACGAAGAGTTGAAATCGCTCGACACGCAGATACAACGACGCAGCGAAATGCTCAAAAGTTTAGACGTGGAATTGGAAGCAAACAGCCCCGACCGCGTCTTATTCAAGAGCATCGTCGATGCCAGTAATGCCTATCTGGAACCGGAAGCGACATATGCAAAGCAGATACGTGCCAAAGATTTTGTCAAAGCAAAAAAAACCTTGCTCGATGACACGCGGCCACGGCAATTGGTTTACATCAAGAGCATAGAAAAGTTTTTTCAATTCGAAAAAGAAGCGATCTCGCAAGCCGTCAAAGCCTCGGTCGACACCCATACCGCGGTACATCACTTGATCATCATCGTCAGCGTCAGCGCCGCCCTTATCGGTTTGCTCACCGCCTTCGTCTTGATACGCAGCGTGGCGCGCAGCATGGGCATCGGGATTGCGGCGGCAGCCACGAGTTCCTCACAGATTGCTGCCACCATCATCGAGCATGAGCGTACTGCCAGCCAACAAGCGGCGATGACGAATGAAATCACCACCACACTTGAGCAACTGGCGGTCTCGTCGCGCCAATCGACCGAGCAATCGGGCAGCGCCGCCGAAATGGCAAAAAATGCCAGCACCATGACCAAGGATGGCAATGATGCGGTACGTCAAGTAGTGGAAGCGATGAATGGCCTCAAACTTAAAGTCAGCGCCATCGCCGAACAAATTTTATCGCTGTCGGAACAGACCGGACAAATCGGCAGCATCACCGAATTGCTCAAGGATTTATCGAATCAGATCAATATGTTAGCGCTCAATGCTGCCGTCGAAGCGGCGCGTGCCGGCGAACACGGCAAAGGCTTTTCCGTCGTCGCCACCGAAGTGCGCAAGCTCTCGGTGGAGAGTAAAAAATCGGCCGAGCAAGCCAAGGCCATCGTCGCCGGCATACAAAAAGCCTCGGACACCACCATCATGCGCACTGAGGAAGGCTCGCGCAATATTGAAGCGGTGATGAGCATCGTCATGCAAGTCAATGACTTGTTCGAATCGATTTCCAACATCAGCAACCTGGTATTCCAAAGCTCACAGCAAAGTGCGCTCAATGCCCGCCAACAAACAGTGGCGATTGCCGAAGTAGTCAGCGCCGCCAATACCATGAACGCCGGGGCGCGCGAAACTGCACTGGGTTTGAGTCAGACCAAGATGGCGATCGAGAATTTGGAAGCTACCAATCAACAATTGAAAAAAATTATTTGACTGCGCATAGCAAAGCGTAGCGATGGGAGTAGTCATGATAGCTGATGGCGAGATGCGCGATCTGTTTCGCATCGAGAGCGGGGAACATTTACAGGCGATCGAAAGCGGTTTGCTGCGCATGGAAAAAAATCCTGCCGATAGTGCACTGCTGGAAGAATTGTTTCGGGAAGCGCATAGCCTCAAAGGAGCGGCACGCATGCTTGACCTGCTCGACATCGAGCGGATTTTCCATCGCTTCGAAGATATTCTCGGCCATGCGCGCAGCGGTACGCAAGACTTGAGCAGCATGCTGATCGACCGTATGTATCAGTCGCTCGAGGCGATACGGCGCTTGGTCGATGAGGCCGTCGGCGGCGTCGCGGCCGAAGTCGATGTCAACGCGATTGTCGAGTCGCTCAAGCCGCTTGCCAGCAGCGCGACTGCGGCCAGCGCGCCCGGCAGCACGCCCTCACACAGCACGGTCACCCAGGCCGAGGCCAGCGTCGAAGTGGCACCGACCCAGATCGATGAGTTGTTCAACGTCAGCAGCGCCATCCTCAATGAAAAGGCCAGCGCCGGGCAGTTCGTGATCGAGACTATCCGCGTAGAAACCCGCAAACTCGATACCTTGATGACGCATGCCGGCGAACTGACGGTAGCTAAAGTGCGCATCGCACAACGCCATCGCGAACTCGAAGAATTGCAAACCCTATGGGAACAGCTGGGCTTGCAAATGCGCAGAATGGCCTTCGATAATCCAGCCTTGGCGCTGTTATCGATGCAATTTACCGCATCAGTCGAGCATCTCGTCAATGCCGCGGCGGAAGACAGTACGCGCCTTAACTTCGTCGCCGGCGAGCTAGAAGATGGCATTCGGGCAGCGCGCTTGCTGCCCTTGTCGACGATATTTTCGCTGTTTCAAACCATGCTCAGGAAGCTGGCACGGGAATGCAAAAAGGAAGTCACCCTCAGCATCGAGGGGGGGGAAATCGCGGCGGACAAGCGCATCCTCGAAGAGATCAAAGACCCGCTCATGCATATTCTGAGAAACGCGGTCGATCATGGCATCGAATCGCCCGAGCAGCGCAGTGCTGCTGGCAAACCGCCGTGCGGGCGAATACAGTTACGGGCGCAACAATTGTCATCCACCATACGCATCGATATCGAAGACGATGGCGGCGGTCTTGATCTGGCAGCGATTCGTCGTTCAGCCTTGAAAAAAAATCTGATGCCGGCGTCGGAAATCGCCGCCCTCGCGGATGAGCAAGTGATGAATTTAATTTTCATGCCGGGTTTTTCTACCAGTAATTTTATTTCTGATGTATCCGGCCGCGGCGTCGGCATGGATGTGGTGCGCGCCAACGTCGTGCGCCTCAAAGGCACGGTGACGGTGGCCTCGGTGCCTGGCGTATCGTGTCGCATCAGCATAGACTTGCCCTTGACGCTGGCCACTTCGCGCGTGCTGATCATCGTCGATCAAGCGGTCAAGTATGCGATTCCGGTCGAGTATGTCGAAAAATCCTGTCATATCGGACCCGAGCAATTGTTTACCATCGATGGACAACAAGTGCTGATGTTTGATGACGTCGCCATCGCCGCGGCACGTTTGAAAAATTTACTGCAATTTCATCGCGCCGATTTCCTGCCGCCAGCCGCCAACCAGCCGGCGCGCTTGGCGGATGCCCATGCACCCTGCATTATTTTGCAGGTCGATGGCGAGCGCATCGGCCTGATCGTCGACGAATTATTGGATGAACAGGAAATTGTCCTGAAATCGCAAAGCATGTTACTGCGAAAAATTAATGATTTATCCGGCGTCACCATACTCGGCAGCGGTGAGGTGTGCATGGTCTTGCATCCGCCTGATTTTCTGGCGCAATTACAGCAATTCTCTTCGCAAGACAGTAATGCCGCTGTCGCTGCACCGTCCCTGATCTTACTGGCCGAAGATAGCCTCAGTACGCGCGCACAACTCAAGCGCATACTCGAAGCCGGTGGCTATCAGGTGGTGCTGGCGATCGATGGACTTGACGCTTACGGTAAGCTGGAAAATCAAGCCTTCCGAGCGGTGGTCAGCGATATCAATATGCCCAATATGGATGGACTGATGTTGACGCAAAAAATTCGTGCCGACAAACGCTTTGCCGAGTTGCCTGTCATTTTAGTCACCATGCAAGCCAGCGCAGCCGATCAAAAGCGCGGCATGGATGCCGGTGCCAATGCCTATATTTCCAAGGCGACGTTTGAACAAAGTCTGCTGCTCGATACCTTACACCGACTGATTTGAGATAAGTGTGAAAAAAATTCGCGTGTTACTGGCCGATGATACGCCCCTGGCATTGAACAATTTTCAGTGCCTGATGAGCGATGTCAGCGATATCGAATTCCTCGCCTGCGCCTGCGACAGCGCACAGGCGCTTGAGCTCATTGCGCGCCACGAACCCGATGTGCTGTGCGCTGATTATCTGCTCGCCAGCCGCGATGGCCAAGGGTTGCTGCGAAAAATTATGTTGCGCCACCCATTGCCGATACTGGTAGCGCGCAGCAGTGCGCAGCTCGACGGCGAACAGATGCGCGCATTGTTGGCCGCCGGCGCGCTCGATTGTGTCGGCAAACCTCAGTGGCAATTCACCGACGAGCAACAGCATGCCAAGCAGGAATTCATCAGTAAAATCCGCATCATCGCCGGCGTCCATGTATTTCGTAAGAGTCCGCGCTCGATTGCTGCTGCGCCGGCAGCACTGCCAGTCAGCAGTGGCCTGGCCTACCGCCTGCTGGTGATCGGTGCCTCCACTGGCGGACCGGAAGCGCTGGCCGCCGTACTCAAGCAATTACCGGCCGATTTTCCCCTGCCCATCGTCTGCGTGCAGCATATCAGCGATGGTTTTTTACATAGCTTCATGGTCTGGTTGAGTGAAAAATCGGGCTTCCGCTGCAGCGCTGCGCAAGACGGTGCGCGGCCGACCAATAAACAAGTTTATTTTCCGCAAGAAAAACGACAACTCGAATTCGACGCCGCCGGTCGCTTCCTCATTGGCAGCGGCCATGCCCGCGATGGCCACTGCCCATCTGTCAGCAGCAGCATGCAATCGGCGGCTGAGCGCTATGGTGCCAGCGTCATCGCCGTCCTGCTGACTGGTATGGGCAACGACGGTGCCGCTGGCATGCTGGCCGTACGCCAAGCTGGCGGCATGACGATTGCCCAAGATGCCGCCAGCAGCGTGGTATTCGGCATGCCGGCGCAGGCGATTGAACTTGGGGCGGCAAAAATGATTCTGCCACTCAGGGACATCGCTGCCCAACTGATAAGCTTATGCAGGAGTCCTGTCCATGACCTCACTTGAATCCGGCACTGCGGGTGCCACGGTATTAATCGTCGAAGACAGTAATATTCAGGCGATCATGCTCAAACGCGTACTGCTCGCGGCCGGCTACCAAGTGCTGTTGGCAAAAGACGGCAGCGAAGGCTTGGCCATGGCGCAGCGGGAAAACCCAGCCATCGTCATCAGCGATATCAATATGCCGGGTATGAACGGCTTTGAATTGTGCAGCGCCCTTAAAAGCGCACCGCAGTTACAAGATATTCCGGTGATCTTACTGACCTCGCTGACCGAAAACAGTGACGTCATCAAAGGCCTGGCCTGTCGGGCCGATAATTTCCTCACCAAACCGTATGACACCGAAGATTTACTGTCACGTATCAAATACATGCTCTTGAGTCGGCACTTGGCCACGCCCGCGCAAAGTGCCGAGGGGGTGCCGGTATTTTTTTGTGGCGAACCGCATTTCATTCGTTGCGAGCCACAAGCCATGCTCAGTCTGCTGCTCTCGGTCTACGAGACAGCGGTAGGAAATAATCGAAAATTATTAGCCATGCAAGAAACGATACGGCTGGCCAATGAAGGTCTGGAACAGCGCATCGCCGTGCGTACCAGCGAATTATCGGCGGAAGTGGCCAAGCATAAAGAGACCGAATTGAAAATCGTCACGCTCAACCGTGAGCTAGAAATGCGCGTGGCCGAACGCACCGCGCAGCTGCAATTGAGTTATGCAGATCTGGAACAGGCACGCGATGCGGCGGAACAGGCGACCCTGGCCAAAAGCGACTTTCTCGCTTCCATGAGCCACGAAATTCGCACGCCGATGAACGCCATCATCGGCCTCTCCCACCTGGCACAGAAAACCGAGTTAAGCCCGAAGCAAAAGGATTATCTCAATAAAATTCAAGGTGCGGGCAAACACTTACTCGGCATCATCAACGACATTCTCGACTTTTCCAAAATTGAAGCCGGCAAGCTCGATATCGAAAAGATCGATTTCATGCTCGAAAAAGTACTCGACAATGTCGCCAACCTGATCAATGAAAAAGCCGCCACCAAAGGTTTGGAATTGGTATTTGATATCGACCAAGCGGTACCACAGCATTTGCTGGGCGACCCGACCAGGTTGGCGCAAGCGCTGATTAATTATGCCAACAATGCCGTCAAGTTCACCGATGCCGGCGTCATCAAGGTCATTATTCGCGTGCGCGAACACAGCGCCGAACAAGTACTGCTGCATTTTGCCGTGCAAGATACCGGGATTGGTTTGAGCCCACAGCAAATCAGTAAATTATTCAATTCTTTCCAACAAGCCGATAGCGGCACCACGCGCAAATACGGCGGTACCGGCTTGGGCTTGGTGATTGTTAAAAAACTGGCGCAACTGATGGATGGCGATGCCGGTGTCGAAAGCACGCAGGGGGTCGGCAGCACCTTTTGGTTTTCGGCGCGCCTGGGGATTGCCGCGCACGCTGATACGCACTTCAAGCCACAGCCGATTTTACAGGGGCGACGCATGTTGATCGTCGATGATGTCGAAAGCGCGCGCGAGGTGATGCAAGATTTACTCGAAACCATGTCATTCCAGACCGAGGCGGTGCATTCGGGCGCGGCGGCGCTGCACTCATTGCGCCAGCAACAGGCGCAAGGAAAAGTGCCGGATGTGATTTTCATCGATTGGAAAATGCCGGAAATGGATGGTTTGATGGCAGCCCAACAGATCCTCGCCATGGGCCTGCTGCCGCCACCGAAAATCATTATGGTGACGGCCTATGACGGCAGCGAACTGCAAGCCGAAGCACAAAGCATAGGCATCGAGCAGATCCTCATCAAACCGGTGCAAGCATCGCAACTGTTTAATGTCGTGCTCAAAGTGCTCAGCGATCAGACTGGCAGTGCGCCAGCGCAGACCGGCGTACAGAGTGAAGAAATGACCACGCTGCGCGGTAAACGCATTCTGCTGGTGGAGGACAATGAACTCAACCAGCAAATCGCATGTGAAATGCTGGAGTCTGAAGGTCTGCACGTGGCCGTGGCAGAAAACGGCGCGGTCGGCGTGCGCATGGCATTAGCAGGTGAGTACGATCTGATACTAATGGATATGCAAATGCCGGTGATGGATGGGGTCAGCGCCGCGCGCGCGATTCGTCAGCAAGAAACGCGGCCACGCACACCGATTCTGGCCATGACCGCGAATGCCATGCAAAGCGATCGCGATGCCTGCCAGGCAGCCGGCATGGATGATTTCATCAGCAAGCCGATCGATCCCGATTTACTCTGGCGCAGTTTGCTGCAATGGTTACCGACGTACGCGCCAAGCGCTGTCAGCGTTGCAGCCAGCACCACTCCGCGGCACGACAGCGCCGGACTGCCGCTGCATATCAGCGGGCTCAATATTGAAAAAGGCTTACGTCTGTGCATGGGCAAGCCGGTATTTTATCGCTCCATCCTGCGCAAATATTTCGAGTCACAAAAAACTACCGCCGCCGACATCATGAGCGCCTGGCAAGATAAAAACATCGACACCGCTGTACGGCTTGCGCATACCCTCAACAGCACCTCCAGTTACGCCGGTGCCGAAGCGGTACAGCCGCTGGCCGCCGCGCTTGAACTGGCGTTCAAAAGCGCGGCTAGCGAAGATCAAATCACGCCCTTGCTAGCGCAATTGACCGCGCAACTGACGCCACTGATGGCCCAGCTCGAACAAGAATTTCAAGCGGAGCTCACACCCCGGCCAGTTTCCTGACC
The DNA here is from genome assembly GCF_035019605.1 of Undibacterium sp. 5I2. Taxonomy (NCBI): domain Bacteria; kingdom Pseudomonadati; phylum Pseudomonadota; class Betaproteobacteria; order Burkholderiales; family Oxalobacteraceae; genus Undibacterium; species Undibacterium sp. 5I2. The sequence goes on from NZ_JASJVS010000006.1 coordinate 112,928, forward strand.
GACCCATTTCACCGAGAGAGGCAGCTATGCTGAACCAACAAACAGTATTGGTCGTTGACGACACCGAGATCAATCTCGTCATGATGGAAATGGTGTTGTGCGACAATTACCGCGTGACGCTGGCCAACAGCGGTGAAGCGGCACTGGCGGCGGCCAAAGCGGATCCGCCCGATATCATTCTGCTCGACATCGTGATGCCGGGCATGGATGGCTATACGGTATGCGAAGAACTCAAGAAAGATTTACGGTTAGCGAAGATTCCAGTGATTTTTGTTACCACCATGAGCGAGGTGGAAGATGAAACCAAGGGCTTCGATGCCGGCGGCGTCGATTACATCACCAAACCTATCAGTCCGGCACTGGTACTGGCGCGCCTCAAGACCCATCTGACCATGTATGACCAACAGCGCGAACTCGAAGTACAGGTGGGGCAGCGCACGATAGAACTCGAAGCGACTAAAAAACTGATCGTGCGCCGCTTGGCACGCGCGTCCGAATTCAAAGACGATTACACCGGCAACCATATCATTCGCATGAGCCATTACTCACGCTGCATAGCTCTGGAATACGGGCTCGATGCCGCCACTGCCGAATTGCTGATGGATGCCGCGCCGATGCATGATGTCGGCAAGATCGGCATTCCCGATGCCATCATGCACAAACCGGGCAAGCTCGACGAAGAAGAGTGGAAAGTCATGCGCCGCCATCCTGAAATGGGTGCGGAAATTCTCGGTGAAGCGATTAACCCGCTGCTATCGGCGGCACGCAGCGTAGCCCTGACCCACCACGAAAAATGGGATGGCAGCGGCTATCCGCGGCAACTCAAGGGTGAGGCCATTCCGCTGTTCGGCCGCATCGTCGCCATGGCCGATGTGTTCGATGCCTTAACCAGCAAACGCCCGTACAAGGAAGGCTGGAGCGTGGAAATGGCGCTGGAAGAAATCAAAAAGGGGGCTGGCAGCCATTTCGATCCGCAACTGATCGCGCCGCTAGAACGCGCGCTGCCAGCCATGCTCAAGATTCGCGACATGTATGCCGATGACAAGGGGCATTTGCTTGATAGTGATATCAGCAAACCGCTGGGAGCCTGAGCGGCATGGACCACTCAGGTGATTTTGCAGCCGACTCCGTTCTGCCGCTCAGGTTCCTAGCCTGAGCACGATTGCCGCCAGTGGCATGGCGGGAACATACGGAAATAGCCACGACCAAATCACTACGATGCCTTACTTGGCATCGTGCTTAGGCCGTTCCACCGTCGAGGTCAGCACTTGGGCACTCTGCGCATCGACAACGACATCATATTCTTTGTTGCCATCCCACACCTCGACTTGGTACACATCGCCATGGACGCGGTGTTCGAATTCAGCTTCCAAGGCTTTGCCGTTGACATGCTTTTCTGCTATTGAGACCGCCTCGCTCAGGTTGATTTTGGCATTCGCCAAAGCTTCAATATCGCGCCGATCAGCCGCCTGTGCCAAGCTGCACAGCAGTGTCGCGCTCAAAAGGCCGAGTTTGATTCCGATTTGCATGATGTGTTTTCCTATTGAAAATTTTGCCTTGATTGGCAACAGCAGCTTATCGCTTCGTTCATACAAAATCCTGATCCAATAGTGATAGGAGTATCACCGCACACCAGCAAACATGCGCGGCCGCAAGGGAAGCGCGGTATACTTGGTTTTGACCCTACCGAGGAAATTACAATGATTGATGCACTGATTGCCGGACGCCTGTACGGCAACGCCGAAGAACGCAGCGGACAAGCCGGTTCGGCCTACGTGACTTGCAAAGTAAGAGCGGCGACGGACGATGGCGACTTGATTTTTTGCAATGTCATCGCCTTTCACGACAGTGTGCGTCGCACCTTGCTCGCGCTCGAAGACGGCGACAGCGTGGCCTTATCGGGCGCGCTCACGCCCAAGGTATGGACCGACAAACAAGGCAAAGTCAGACCGGCGCTCGACCTGATCGCGCATAAAGTGCTGGTGAGCGGCAATGACGGCGAGCGCGCGGTAGACTGATTACGCGTCTTCGGCAATTTTACGCAAAAACATGCGCACGAAAAACACGCCCATGCCGAGCATGAAGACGATGCCGGCCAAACTCATGCGACCGTAATCGGTCGATACCAAGTCACTGATTATTTTCATATTATTCCCCTTCGTAAGCGCCAGATTGTAAAATTACAATCTGGCCTCGCGCTTGAGTATGTGAGCGAGCCGCTGTCGTGTATTTGATCTTGCTCAATAATTAATGAAGGAAAGCATGTCCGCTACCTCCTCTGCTGCTCCGCATTCACATCCCAGCCGCGCCACGACCCCCTTGGTCCACCGCATAGGCATACGCAGCTATCGCTTCGCCGACCTCAAAGACTTGCTCGCCAAAGCCAGCCCGGAACGCTCGGGCGACCATTTGGCCGGGCTGGCAGCCGAGAGCGCAGAACAAAGAGTGGCCGCGCAAATGTGCTTGGCAGATTTACCCCTGCGCCATTTTCTCAATGAAGTGGTGATTCCGTATGAGAGCGACGAAGTCACGCGTCTGATCATCGATAGCCACGATGTGGCCGCTTTCGCGCCACTGCGTCACCTGACCGTCGGCGGCTTGCGCGATTACTTACTCAGCGATGCAGTCGGCACGGCGCAACTACAGGCTTGCGCCGCCGGTATCACGCCCGAAATGGCGGCGGCTGTGAGTAAGATCATGCGCATTCAAGATTTAATCTTGGTGTCGGCCAAAGTGCGGGTGGTCACGCGCTTCCGCAACACCTTGGGCTTGCCGCGCAGTTTGGCGACTCGCTTACAACCGAATCACCCTACCGATGACCCCAGTGGCATTGCCGCCGTGATACTTGAAGGTTTGCTGTACGGCAGTGGCGACGCCGTGATCGGCATCAACCCAGCCAGCGACAATGTCGAGCAAGTGGTACGACTCTTAAGCATGCTCGATGAAATCATCAGCCATTATGCAATTCCTACCCAATCCTGTGTACTCACCCATGTCACCAATACCCTGCAGGCAATAGAACGCGGGGCCCCGGTCGATCTGGTGTTTCAATCGATCGCCGGCACCGAGGCGGCCAACCGCAGCTTCGGCATCGACTTGGCCTTGCTGGCCGAGGCGCGTGCGGCCGCGCTCGCGCTCGGGCGTGGTACCGTCGGCCAAGAAGTGATGTATTTCGAAACCGGTCAAGGCAGTGCCCTGTCGGCCCAGGCCCATCATGGCGTCGACCAACAAACCTGCGAAGCCCGTGCCTATGCTGTGGCGCGCCAGTTTCACCCTTTGTTAGTCAATTCCGTGGTCGGTTTCATCGGCCCGGAATATTTATATGACGGCAAGCAAATCATTCGCGCCGGTTTGGAAGATCATTTCTGCGGCAAATTACTCGGCTTGCCGATGGGATGCGATGTTTGCTATACCAACCATGCCCAGGCCGACCAAGATGACATGGATGTGCTGTTAACCCTGCTGGCCAGCGCCGGTTGCAACTTCATCATGGGCATACCCGGTTCTGACGATATCATGCTTAATTATCAAACCACCTCATTTCACGATGCGCTGTATGCGCGCCGCTTGCTAGGGCTCAAGCCCGCTCCGGAATTTGCCGATTGGTTACAGCACAGCGGCATCGTCACCGATGGCCACGCGGCCGGTGCCAGCCTGCCGCCACTGTTTGCTGCCGCCATGCGCCGGCTCGGCGGGCGATCGTCATGAGTGAGAGCAGCGTCACCATCCATCCGTGGCAAGCACTGCGCCGCCTCACCCACGCCCGCATCGGCTTGGGCCGCACCGGCGTGAGTCAGCCCAGCGCCGCGCAGTTGGCGTTCGGCTTAGCCCATGCGCAGGCACGCGACGCCGTGCACGCCGAACTCGCGCAAGACTCGATCCTGGCGCAATGTGCCGAGCTGCGGCCACAGGCAGTGTGTCTGCACAGCGCGGCCGGCTCGCGTCACCAGTATCTGCAACGTCCCGATCTGGGGCGTCGGCTGGCTGCCACTTCACTGCACAGCTTGCAAGCACTGGCTACCGCGCCGTGCGATTTAGCCATCGTTATTGGCGATGGCTTATCGGCTCGCGCCGTCGAGAAGCATGCTGCCCCCTTGCTGCGCGCGCTGCTGGCGCGGCTGGCGGCCGATACCGAGTGTGCCGACTGGCGGCTCGCGCCACTGTGTCTGGTCAGCGGTGCGCGCGTGGCGATCGGCGATGAAATCGGTGCCGTACTACAAGCCCGCTGCGTAGTGGTGCTGATCGGCGAGCGCCCGGGCCTGAGTTCGCCCGAAAGTATGGGCCTGTATCTGAGCTGGGCACCGCGCCCAGGCTTGAGCGATGCCGAACGCAATTGCATTTCCAATATTCATACGGCTGGCCTCAGTTACCAGGCAGCGGCGCTGAAAGCCCACTATTTGTTGGCCGAAGCACAGCGGCGCGGCTACTCGGGGGTAGCGCTCAAGGAAGCCGGCGCAGCGACCGCATCCTTAGATACAGCAAGGCCATTCTTACTGGCCGAACAACTTAATGGATCGTCGCAAGCGACAATGGAAAAGACGCGCGTACGCGCCACTGGATTGCCGCCTGCGCGGCAATGACGAATTGGGCGAATGGGTGGGCGCGCAATCGACCTGACTTGTGGGTAATGATCAGGCTTTTGCGACAGCCTCTGAAGGCCGGGGTTTCAAACCCTAGTCAGATTTTTGATGATCAGCCGACGCGTCTCAAGCCGGCGAGTCGGTTTGGGCCGCGCGCTCGGCAATCACTTCGGCGGCCAATTGATCGCGCCGCAAATGGGCCAGCAGTGCGTGCTCGGCATCAGTCTGCCCCCACTGATCAAAATACACCAGATCAGTCAGGGGCAGCCGGCCACGCCAGCCCTTGCTTTGCAATTCAGGCTGCGGGTAAAAATGGCTGACATAGCCGACACATAAATAAGCGATAGGCACGATGTGTGCGGGAATCCCTAAGGCTTGCTGCAATTGGGCCTCATGAAAAATACTGACCCAACCTACCCCCAAGCCTTCGGCACGCGCCGCCAGCCACAGATTTTGCACCGCGCAGACACTGCTGTAGACGTCCATGGTTTTGATATGGGTACGACCCAACACCACGTCGCCGCCACGCGTACGGTCGCAAGTGATGCAAATCGCCAATGGTGCTTCGCGGATACCTTCGAGTTTCAATTGCTGATAACTGCTACGCTGTTGAGCTTCAAACATTTGCGCCGCTTCAGCATTCGCAGACAAATACGCTTGCGCTACCCTTTGCTTGATCTCGGCTGATTGCACCAGTAAGAAATTCCATGGTTGCATGAAGCCGACTGAGGGGGCGAAATGCGCCGCCGTCAGTATTCGACTGAGCACGGCATCACTGACAGGCGTGGGTAAAAATTGGCTGCGTACATCGCGGCGTGAAAAAATCGTCTGGTAAATGGCGTCGCGGGCTGCATCGCTGAAGCAATGCAGATCCGGCGTCGCCACTGTGGCGCTTGATGTTGGTGTTGGCATGAGTTCCCCTTGGCGTGATCATGCTGGCGATACGTAGCGCTTGTCAAGAAACGGTCAAGCACAGCTGCAAAGTATATTTTTGTAACGCAATGTTTCTTTGTTTGCTATATTACTTACAATCACTCACTATCACTACTTGCTTTTTTGAATCGCCCATCACACATCATGACCACTTTGCGTACAAGCTGCCTCAGCACCGAAGCCGAATTCGATGCCTTGGCACCGGCGTGGCGCGCGCTTGAACAACAAGTTCCCCATCTGCTGCCATTCCAGACCTATGACTGGAACCGCCAATGGTGGTCGATTTTTTCCTCGCAAAAAACCTGGCAACATGATGAATTGCTGGTCTACACCATCGTTGACGGCGCAACATTGGTAGCCGTCATGCCACTGGTGCGCACCCAAGTCGGTCTGTCGGGCTGGCCGCTCTATCATTATCTGCGTCCGTTCGGCTTCGATCCCAACCTGACCGAATTACGTCTGCCACTTTGTATGCCCGCGTATGCATCGGCCATTTGGCGGGTGTGGGAGGAGTTGGCCGCGCAAGGCGCGCTCGGGCTGAACGAATTTCAGTTAATCAACGCCAAACAACTCGCCGATACCGTCTTGAAGAACAATGCAGTCTTGCATGTGATGAGCGAGCGCAGCATCCCGAATTACATCCTGACACTCGATACAGACTGGGATAGTTTCAAAACTAAACTCAAACGCAATATCAAGGAATCGCTGCGTCACTGCTACAACTCCTTGAAACGCGACGGCTTGCAGCCTTCCTTGCGGGTTTGTCAGGGCCATGCTGAGATCATGCCGCAGTTGGCGCGTTTTTACGCGCTGCACGGCATGCGTGCAGCCGCCAGCCATACTACCGAGCATCCTGATTATTTTGCCGATCCACGCCATCGCGCCTTTCTGGCCGCCCTGTTCGGTTCTGCCTTGGGCAGCCGTTGCTACTTACTTTGCCTGGAACTCAATGGTGAAGTGGTGGCGATGCGTTTGGCATTTCACATGGGCGAAGAATTGTATCTGTACTATTCCGGTTACGATCTCAGTTACGGGAAATACAGTGTGATGACCACCTTGGTGGCCGAAACCATACAATGGTCGATCGCACAAAAAATTCCCCGCATCAACTTATCGGTCGGCGATGATGTCTCGAAAACGCGCTGGGGCCCAAGCATGGTCGAATATGCCGAGTACCAATGCGTCAGCAATACCAGTTGGCACCGGATGCTGGGAAGCGCGGTAGCGCGACTGCGCAACCGGCGCAAGCAATACGTTTCACACAACGCCTTGCGCGCCTGAACGGCTGCACTCAGTTATTGACGGCATACCAATCGGTCAGCGCCAACAAGCCATCGGTGCAGGCGATGACCAAGGTATTGCCATTCACATGTGCAATCTGACCGCAAAAATAGGCATGCTTTTCCGGCCAAGCATGGCCACTGCGTATGCCCAGTTTCTGGCCATTCAGATAAGCTAAGCATTCGAGGCCGGCAAAGGCACGCAATTGAGTACGAGCCACAAACACAGATTGAAAAAAATCAATGGTCTTATCGGCATCCGTCATCAAAGGCCAGTATAGGGCCGCGGTTTGCGTTTGCGCGTTATCCCAGCAGTGCTGAAAATCATGCGCGATGCGAGTCGCCAGCCGGCCACCAGCCATCTGCAGCTTGAGATTCAGCGTGTCATGGGTATCATATTCATCGAGCAAAAATTCTTCACGTCCCAGCACCGGGCCGGCATCGTACTCATGCGCGATCCGATGACAACTGACAGCCCAGCTCTGGTGCTGTTCCAAGATCGCCCTGACCAGCGGATAGGGTCCGCGTCCTATCGGTAAAGGCGAGGGATGGAAATTTATCGCATATGGCACATAGCCCTGCCAATCCGGGATGCGCCAGTTATAACTGGCAATCACGATGACATCGCAGCCCAGTTCCTTGAGTGCGGCCAGATCTGAAACTTGCATGCGCGATAACTGTATCGGCAGCTTCATTTTTTGCGCTTGCGCAAGCAGTGCCTTATTACTGCTCAATTGATTAATTTCAGGCACAGAAAACAATTTAACCGCTTGCCAACCGGCCAGCGTCAGCATCTCAAACAGTTTCAGGTTTCTATCGCAGCCGGCAAACGCAAAACGCATGATGCTCCTTTGAATACAATGGCAAGAAAATGGTGCTCAAACACTGCCGGCAGAGCGATAACTTTGCCGCGCCACTATTATCGCGCGTTTCCTGCTCAGTAGCAGTAAAGTGGCCCCCTAAGTCCAGACAATTATTCAAAGAGTTTAAGATAGTGCCTGTTTCTGCCACAGCTGCGCGGCGC